>VAWV01000201.1 GCA_005883295.1 Actinomycetota bacterium | reverse complement strand
GGGACCACGGCGCCGCCCTGGCTCAAGGCCGAGAAGGCGCGTGACCTCGCTAAAGAGGAGATCTAGCCCGCCGCGGGGGCACGGGGTCGAATGAACAATCGCGAGAAAGAGCAGTACCTCCGCGAATACCACGTCCTGAAGTCTCAGGGGAAGCCGTTCTTCCCCTACGCGGTCCTCAAGGACTCGGCCATGGCGTGCCTGGTGCTGGTCGTGATCATCGCCATGGCGATCATCTTCGGCGCGGAGCTCGGGCCCAAGGCCGACCCGTCGACGACCACCTACACGCCGCGACCGGAGTGGTACTTCTTCTTCCTGTTCGAGCTCCTGCGCGTGGTCAAGCCGCCCGCGCTCGTGTTCATGGCCACGGTTGGCATCCCGACCATCTGCATGGTCTTGCTGATCCTGCTTCCGTTCTTCGACCGCAACCCCGAGCGCAACCCGCTGCGGCGGCCGATCGCCACGCTCGCGGGCATCACGGTGATCGCCGCGATGGCCTACCTGACGATCGAGGGCGCCGTGGCCGGATCGCCGACCGAGATCGAGATGAAGGTGCCGCACTCCCTGGAGCCCGGCAAGGCCGTGGCCGCCTCCTCCGGCTGCCTCGGCTGCCACAAGATCGGCGACAACGGCAACTCCGGGCCCGGTCCGCAGCTGACCAAGATCGGCGCACGGCTGCCGCGCCAGGCGATCGCCCGGACGCTGATCAACCCGACCCCGCCCATGCCGACCTACTCGAAGCTCCGCCAGCAGAACCCGAAGGAGTTCAACGAGCTGGTCGACTTCCTCAGCTCGCTCAAGTAGCGGGCGGGCGCGCATGAGCGGGGGATCGATGGCCGGCGCGCGTGCCGGCACCCTGTCCGAGGAGCAGGTCCGGACGATGTTCGACCGGATCGCGGGCGTCTACGACCTCATGAACTCGGTGATGACCATCGGGCTCCACCACCGCTGGCGCGAGCGGGCCGCGGACCTCGCCGGGGTCGGGCCGGGGGACCGGGTGCTCGACGTGGCCACCGGAACCGGCGATCTCGCGATGGCCCTCAAGCGCCGGGTGGGCGATGAGGGGGAGGTGGTGGGATCGGACTTCTCCGAGCGGATGCTGGAGCTGGCCCGCGCCAAGGCGCACGACGTGGAGTTCGAGCAGGGCAACGCACTCGACCTGCCCTACGAGGACGCGTCGTTCGACGCCGCGACGGTGGGCTTCGGCGCACGGAACTTCTCGGACCTCGCGCGCGGGCTCGCCGAGATTACGCGAGTGGTGCGCCCAGGCGGGCGCGTGGTGGTGCTCGAAATGACCACCCCCGAGCGGCCGCCGCTCTCGTGGTTCTTCCGGCTCTGGTTTGACGGCCTGGTGCCGCTCATGGGGCGGATCGCGGGCGACCCCGACGCCTACTCCTACCTGCCGAGCTCGGTCCGCCGCTTCCCGGGCGCGCGGGGCCTTGCCGCGGCCATGGCCGCGGTGGGCCTGGTCCGCGTCCGATGGGTGATCACGGCTGGCGGGATCATCGCGATCCACTCCGGCCAGGTGGAGGAGGCACCGCGCTCGTGAGCGCCCGCGGCGCGCCGCCCGGCGGCGGGCTCACGAACGTCGCCGACCTGCTGGCAGCTGGGGGGCCGCGCCTGGCCGCGCTGCTCGAGCGATCCGAGGCGCGACTGACCGAGGTCGCCGCCGGCCACGGCGATCGGCTGGCGGAGCACGCGGCGGGAACGCTGGCCGCGGGCGGGAAGCGGCTACGCCCGACGCTCGTATTCATCGTGGCCGGCGAGTCGGTATCCACCGAGCTCGTGGAGGCGGCTGTCGCCGTGGAGCTGCTCCACATGGCCACACTGGTCCACGACGACGTGCTCGACCGCGCCGCTCTGCGGCGGGGCCGTCCCACCGTGTACGCGAGCGGCGGCAGGTCCGCCGCTACCGCCACCGGCGACCTCCTGTTCTCGCGCGCGTTCGCCGTGCTCGCGGGCGCGGGGAGCGCCGTCGCGGTGCGGGCGCTCTCGGACGCGTCGTCGGCGCTGGCCCGCGGCGAGCTGATGCAGCGCGAGGACGCCTGGTCGAGCGTGGTCACCGCCGAGCGCTACCTGGAGCGCTGCCGGCTGAAGACCGCCCGGCTGTTCGAGGCCGCCTGCCGCCTGGGCGCGCTGCTGGGAGATCCCGGGGCCGGCGCGGCCGATGCGCTCGGCGCCTACGGCGATCGCATCGGGCTGGCCTTTCAGATCTTCGACGACGTACTCGACGTCTCGGGCCCCCAGGAGCGGACCGGCAAGGAGCGCGGCACCGACCTGCTCGATGGGACGGTCACGCTTCCGCTGATCCTGGCCCGCGAGCGCGACCCGCGGCTTCGCGACCTCGACCTGCGCTCGGAGGTCACCGATGCCGCGCAGGCGATCGCCCTGTGTGACGAGATCGGAGCCACGGGCGTCCTCGACGACGCGCGAGAGGCGGCTCTCCGGCACGTGGCCGGCGCCAAGGCAGAGCTCGACCGGGTCGAGCTCCCGTCGGAGCAGCGCGCGCTGCTCGAGCTGGTGGCCGACGGCGTGGTCGAGCGCTACGCCTAGACGGCGCTGCGTAGGGCCTAGAAGTCGCTCGGCAGGATGGCGTCCGCGTGGAGCGCGGTGGCGAACCGCTCGATCTCCTCGGACATGTTCGCCGTGATCAGCCGCTTGTAGTCGCGGGTGAGGGCGTCGGTGCCGGACTCGAGCTCGTCGTCGAAGCGGTCGCACTGGTCCTGGGTGAAGACGCCGCCCTCGGTCCACTCGCACTCGGGGCAGCGGAGGGTGACCTGCCAGGTGCGCGAGCCGGCCTCCTCCCACTGGACGGGGTACACGAGGTGCGATCCGCAGTTCAGGCAGGCGTGGAGCTCGCGGTCCTCATCGGCGGGGCGTTCGACCGGGACCCCGCGGGTCTCGGCGGACGCGGCGAAGGAGGCGTGGTCGAAGTAGACGACCTCGATCGTCTTGCCACTCGGCAGGACGATCCTCTTTAGCTGGTGATCTCCGGGTCCCGAAGCAGGCATCTCGCTCTCCTTAGGGGCCCGTATCGGCATCTCGCCCCCCAACTTGAGCGAACGACGGTCCAGCTGCCGAGCGGGATAGATTCCGGCGCGTGGTTCTGAGCGACCGCACCATCCGGAGGGAGATCGAGGACGGCCGGATCGCGATCGATCCGTTCGACGCCTCGATGGTCCAGCCATCGAGCATCGACGTACGGGTAGACCGCCGCTTTCGCGTCTTCCACAACGCCCGCTACCCGTACATCGACGTCCGTCAGCCGATGGAGGACCTGACCGAGCTGGTGGAGGTCGGCCCGGACGAACGCTTCATCCTCCACCCCGGGGAGTTCGTACTCGGCCAGACCCTGGAGCGCGTGACCCTGCCCGACGACCTGGTGGCCCGCCTCGAGGGAAAGAGCTCGCTCGGGCGCCTCGGTCTACTGATCCACTCGACCGCGGGCTTCGTCGACGCGGGGTTCTCGGGCAACCTGACGCTCGAGCTGTCGAACGTGGCGAACCTGCCGATAACGATCTACTACGGCATGCCGATCGGGCAGCTGTCGTTCATGCGGATGGATGGGCCGGTCGAGCACCCCTACGGATCGAGGGATACGTCGAACAAGTACCAGGGCCAGACGGAGCCGACGCCGAGCCGCTTCTACCTGAATTTCGACTCCGAGAGCCGGTCCTGACCACCCCGTTCCGCCGCTACCATGGCATTCATCAGCCCCTGAAAGGGAAGCCTCATGCCGAACATCGGCCCCGTTGAGATCATCATCGTCCTCGTAATCGTGCTCCTGATCTTCGGGCCCAAGCGGCTGCCCGACCTGGGTCGGTCGCTGGGGCGTGGGATGCGCGAGTTCAAGGACTCGGTCACCGGCAAGGACGACGAGAAGCACCTGGAGGAGCGCAACCTCGAGCAGGCGGCCCCGGTCGCGCCCCGCGAGCCCGTGGCCACGACCGCCGACGAGGAAGCTCGCTCCCGAGCCGCCGGACCCGCCGACGCGTCCTAGCGCGCGGCGCCGCGTACCGTGGCAAGCCGGATCCGGCCAATCGGGCACGAGGATCGACTCAGCCTGGTCGAGCACCTCGACGAGCTCCGCACGCGGATCATCCTCGCGCTCGCCGCTTTCGGGGTGGCGCTCGGGGTCTGCTTCTGGCAGAACCACGCGCTGCTGAAGGTCGTCAACCACCCGCTCGGCCACCGCAAACCGGTCACCCTCGGCGTGGCCGAGCCGTTCACCACGACGCTGACCGTGGCTGCCTACGCCGCGATCATCGTCTCGATGCCGGTGATCCTCTACCAGGTCTACGCGTTCGTGCTTCCGGCCTTCAGCCCGCGCGAGCGGCGGGTGGCCCTCCCGCTGCTCCTGATGGTGCCGTTCCTCTTCATCGCCGGCGTCGTGTTCGCGTACTTCGTCGTGATGCCCGCGGCGCTGTCGTTCCTCCTGCACTTCAACCAGCACCAGTTCAACCTCCAGATCCGGGCGCGCGACTACTACGGGTTCTTCTCGCTCACGGTGCTGGCCTGCGGCATCGTGTTCCAGCTCCCGGTCTTCATCCTGGGACTGGTGAGGATGGGCATCACCACGCCGGCGAAGCTGCGCAAGCACCGGCGCTACGCGATCCTCGTGTGCGCGATCGTCGCCGCCGCCCTCCCGGGCGTCGATCCCGTCTCGATGTTGCTCGAGATGGTCCCGCTCGTGGCCCTCTATGAGCTGAGTATCCTTCTCGCCTCCGTATTCGGACGCCCATCGCCAGAGGTGGCCGACCGGCTGGCGTCGGCGGAGGGCTAGCAACCGGGGGCGCGACCAAGATGCTGTTCGACCTCAAGGGCAAGCGGCGCCGCACGGTGCAGGTCACGTACGTGGGTCTCGCTTTCCTGATGGCCGCAGGCCTCATCGGGGCCGGGATCGGCAGCGGGACCTCGGGCGGCATCTTCGACCTGTTCGGCGGCGGAAGCGGCAAGTCGACCGCGAACAAGACGGTCGAGAAGCGGATCACCGTCGCCGAGAAGGCCCTTCAGATCAACCCCAGGAACCAGGCGGCGATGATCACGCTGGTGCGCTCGCACTACACGCTGGCCTCGGCGGACGCCAACCAGCAGACGGGGCAGTTCGGCAAGGACGGCAAGAAGGAGCTCGCCAAGGCCAGCGCGGCCTGGCAGCGCTATCTGGCCGCCAACCCCAAGAAGCCGGATCCCTCGCTTGCCGCGGTGATGCTGGTGGCCTACTCGAAGGTGGGGCTGAACCAGCCCACCGGCGCCGCCCGCACCGCCGAGATCATCGCCACGGACGCGAACACCGCTGCCGCCTACATCCGGTGGGCCGCCTGCTCGACCCTCGCGGGGCAAACGCGCAAGGCGACCCTGGCCGGACAGCGGGCGATACAGCTGGCCAACAAGGCTCAGAAGGCGGCGGCCAAGCAGGAAGTGAAGGCCGCGACCTCGGCGGCCACCGCGGCCCAGTACTGCTCCGGCTGATGAGCCATCCCTCGCGCCCCATCGCGCATCCCTGCTAGAAACCAGTCACACTTAGTCGCGAAACCGAGCGAGGAGCCACGTGAACTTCCATATCGACGACGAATCGATCGACGCCGAGACCCACGTGATCGAGCTGGGCGGCGAGGTCGACCTCTACACGGCGCCGGAGTTCAAGGAACGCCTCGTACAGGTGATCGAGGACGGCAAGAAGCACCTGGTTGTCGACCTCTCGAAGGCGACCTTCATCGACTCGACGACGCTCGGAGTCCTGGTCGGCGGCGTCAAGCGACTGCGGCCCACGGGCGGCTCGCTGGCGCTCGTCTGCACGGACCAGAACATCTCGAAGATCTTCGAGATCACCGGCCTGGACCGGGTGTTCCCGATCCACAGCTCGCGCGAGGAGGCGCTCAGGAGCGTCGCCGCGGGCGAGGGCGCCCAGGCCGAGAGCGCCTAGACTTGCCCCGGCCCGGGGTCCCGGGCTACCTTTGCGCCCCGGGCCGTTAGCTCAACTGGTAGAGCAGGGGCCTCTTAAGCCCAAGGTTGAAGGTTCGAGTCCTTCACGGCCCACTCTCACAGCGGTCGTCACCGCCGTCCGGACCGCAAGTTTCCCTGCGTAATGCCGATAAGTACCGCGGTGGCGATTGACCCCCCGAGCCTTGAGCGGCTGGGCCTGCGGCCCGCCGGTGGACCCCAGAACAGAGAACGTGCCGAGCGCGCCGCTGCCGCACGCTCGCTCATGTACCTCTTCGTCGTTGGCGCCCTCGTGGCGGCGGCGGCGCTGGCGTCGCCTGTCGCCGACCACATCAGCACGTCGCGCATCGGGATCACGGGCGGCTGCTCGGCGCTGATCGCGCTGCTGCTCTTCGCCGGCTACGACCGGCTGCCGGCGTGGACCCTGTCGGTTTTCCTCCTCTGCGGCTCGATGCTGATCGAGTGGTCGATCTATTCGGCCAGCGATCCAACCAGCCCCTTTCTCCTCTTCTACGTGTGGGTCGCCTTCTACGCCTTCTACTTCCTGAGCCGGTTCCAGGCCGCCCTGCAGGCGGCGTTCATCGGTGTCGCCTACGGGGCCGTTCTCGCCCTCAGCAACGAGCCGTTCCGGACCCAGATCGTCCGCTGGGTCGTCTTCACGGTCGCGCTGGTCGTGGCCGGCCTGCTGGTGCGGGTGATGCGCGAGCGGATCGACGCGCTCCTCGGCTCTCTCAACTCGGTGTCCCGCACCGACCTGCTCACCGGGTTGCTGGACGACCGCGGCTTCGAGGAGATCCTGGAGAAGGAGCTCGAGCGCGGCCGCCGCAGCGGCAACCGGGTGGCCATTGCCCTCGCCAGGATCGACGGGGACGGGCGGCTTCGCGAACGGGTCGACGACCGCCGGGCCGACGAGCTCCTCTCGGAGATCGGCGGCGAGATCGGCGGCACCGTCCGCTTGAACGACGAGGGCGCGCGGATCGACGACGAGCACTTCGCGATCGTCTGCCCCTACACGGACGAGCAGGGCGGGGTCGTGATGGCGGAGCGGATCGCGTCGCTGGTCCGCGAGCGCTACGGCGACTCCGACGCGCCGCAGACGCTCAGCTTCGGCGTGGCCAGCTATCCGAAGCACGGATCGGGATCGGACGCGCTGATGCACGCCGTGCGCCAGGCGCTGGACGAGGCGCGCATGCTGGGCGGAGACCGCGCGGTCACGTTCTTCTCGGCGGAGAGCTCCATCGAGGAGCGGCTCCGCGGCGCCGACGTGAGCCTCGAGGTCCTCACCTCCGAGTCCCGGTCCAGCTGAGCACGCCGCCCGGCGTGTGAGAATTCGCCGCACCACTGGGGACGCGGCGCGGCACGGTTAGTCCGGCTCGCGGTCCGGCGTCCGCCTTGGGCGGGGCCGCTCGCGGCGAGCGCGGGCGGTGCCGTCCACCTGATACCGCAGGTACCAGGCGGCGTGACGAGCGGCCGACGAGCCGACCGAGTACGCGGACCGCGCCGCGGCTCCGAGGGTGCGTGCTAGTCCCCGGACGATCAGAACCAGCTCCCGGCTTCAGTGCTCATCGCAACCGTCATCGGCAACCGTCCTCAGTTCGTCAAGGCCGCCGCGGTATCGCGCCGTGTGCGCGGGCGCGGCCATGAAGAGCACATCGTCCACACCGGACAGCACTACGACGACGAGCTGTCGCGGATCTTCTTCGAAGAGCTCGACATCCCCGCGCCCGACGTGCAGCTCGGCGTCGGGTCCGCGTCGGCGGCCGTCCAGACGGGACGCATGCTCGAGGCACTGGAGCCCGTCCTCGCGGAGCTGCGGCCCGACCTTGCGATGGTGTACGGCGACACCAACTCGACGCTCGCGGGGGCGATCGCCGCGGCGCAGGCCCAGCTCCCCGTGGCCCACGTCGAGGCGGGCATGCGCTCCTTCGACCGGTCGATGCCGGAGGAGCTCAACCGGGTGCTGGCGGACCGCACCAGCGACCTCCTGCTGTGCTCGACCGAGACCGCCGTGGAGAACCTCCGGCGGGAGGGGATCGATCACGGCGTGCATCTGGTGGGCGACGTGATGGCGGACGTGGCGCTGGCGATGGCCCCGCTCGCGCGCGAGCGCTCCACCGCGCTCGCCGACCACGACGTGGAGCCCGGCGGCTACGTGCTCGTGACCGCCCACCGCCAGGCCAACGTGGACGATCCGGAGCGGCTCCGCCGGCTGGTCGACCTGCTCCTTGCGCTACCGGTGCCAGCGGTCTTCCCGGTGCATCCGCGCACGCGCGCGCGCCTGGACGCCACAGGCGAGATCGACCGGCTGATCGCCGACCAGCGGATGCACCTCGCGCCGCCGCTCGGCTATCTCGACCTGCTCGCGCTCGCCGCCTCCGCGCGGGCGGTGGTGACCGACTCGGGCGGGCTGCAGAAGGAGGCCTACCTGCTCGGCGTCCCGTGCGTGACCCTGCGGGACAGGACCGAGTGGGTGGAGACTGTCGATACCGGCTGGAACACGCTCGTGGACCTGGATCGCGACGCCGCCCACGCTGCCGTGGAGAAGGGGCCGCCCGCGGACCCGCGCCCCGAGCTGTATGGCGGGGGCCGGGCCGGAGAGCGAATTTGCGACGTGCTCGACACATACACTGGCCCCAGGTGACGCCGCTGCGCCCGTCCGATCGCGCGCCGGGCCTGCTGCTCGGGGATGACGTGGCGGTGCCGGACAGCGCGCAGCTCGGTGGGAACGTGGTGATCCACTCGGGGACCGCGATCGGCGAGGGCGTGAGCGTCCACGACGGCGCGATCCTCGGAAAGCCGGTCTCGCTCGGGCCGCACTCCAGGGCATCGCGCGAGGAGCCGCCCCCGCTCGTGGTGGGCGACGGCGCCGTGGTCGGGGCGGCGGCCGTGCTCGTGGCCGGTGCTGCGGTGGGCCCCGAGGCGGTGATCGGCGACCAGGCGCATGTGAGGGAACGGTCCGCGCTGGGGCGCGGATCCGTCCTTGGACGGGGATCGTCAGTCGAGAACGACGCGGTGATCGGGGCGCAGGTACGGGTCCAGACCGGCTGTTACATCACCGCCTTCTGCGAGATCGAGGACGAGGTGTTCCTCGGCCCCGGGGTGCAGACGCTGAACGATGCGACCGCCGGCCGGCGCCCCGCGGGTGAGCCGCTCCGGGCACCGCGGCTGCGGCGCGGCTGCCGCGTAGGCGGCGGAGCGGTGCTCCTGCCGGGGGTGGAGGTTGGGGAGGACGCCTTCGTGGGCGCCGGGGCCGTTGTCACACGCGACGTTCCGCCCGGCACGCTCGTCGTCGGGGTCCCGGCTCGGGAGGTCCGCCGGTGGAGCTGACCGTCCCGCGCACCAGGGGCGGGGCGGCGCGCGACCTGCGCTCGCCTCGGCGGGCGACCGCGCGCGTGCGGCGGCGCCTCGCTCGGGCCGCACTTCGCTCTGAGGGATGGCACTGGGCGCCCGACCGCCGCACCATCGCGCTGGGGGTCCTGGCCGGCGCGACCACGCTCGCGGTCGCGGCCGTCGAGGTGGGCCGGGTCTGGCGGCGCGGCTCGGCCCCGTTGCCCAGCGAGACCGACGAGCTCCTGCCGGCGGCCCAGGAGGCGATGTCCGAGACCGTCGACGTCGCAGTGGCCGGGTACCAGGACGTCTCCACGCGCGAGAACGCGATCTTCAACATGCTGGCCTCGTTCGTGCTCACGTTCCTGTCGGTGCGAACGGTGGCCTGGGCCCTTCGCCGGCGCGACCGCGTCGGTCCGTTCAGGCACGTCGTGCTGGGCCGCCGCCACATCCACCACTTCGTGCCCGGCATCGTGCTGGCGTTCGGCTCTGGCGCCACGGCGATACTCACGCACAACGAAGACTTCGAGCCGCGCCTCGCGATCCCGTTCGGGATCGGCATGGGGCTCACGCTCGACGAGTCCGCGTTGCTACTGGAGCTGGAGGACGTCTACTGGAGCCCGGAGGGGCTGCTCGGCGTGCAGATCTCACTCGCGGTGGCGGCGCTCATGGGCTCGGTCGCGCTGGGCGTGCGCTTCATCCGCCGCGGCACGCGGATCGTGCTCCAGGGAGGCCCTGAATCTAGCTCGCCGCCGCCCGGCTCTCCGCTGGCTGGGCCGGAAGCAGGTCCGGCGCCGCTCCCGTCGTGATCACCTGGTCGCGATCGGGGCCGACGCCCACGAGCACCACCGGAACGCCCAGCCGGTCCGCCACGAAATCCAGGTAGCCGCGCGCCTCGGGCGGGAGGTCGCCCAGCGTGCGGGCGCCGGTGATCGGCTCGCTCCAGCCCGGAAGCTCCACCAGCTCGGCGCGTGCCTTGTGCACGACCGACTGGTGGTAGGGAAACTCGTCGAAGCTGACGCCATCGGGACCCAGGTAGCGCACCGCCACCCCCAGCGGGTCGATCCCGGTGAGGGCGTCGAGCTTCGTGATCGCGATGCCGGTGAGGCTGTTGAGCCGGATGGCGTACCGGAGCGCCACCAGGTCGAGCCAGCCGCAGCGCCTCGGCCGCCCGGTGGTGGTACCGAACTCGCCGCCGGCCTCGCGAATGCGGTCGCCGAGCTCGTCGTGGAGCTCCGACGGGAAGGGACCCGAGCCGACGCGGGTGGAGTAGGCCTTCATCACGCCCCAGATCGCATCGATGTCCTTGGGCCCGACCCCCGCGCCGACGCACGCCGCCCCCGCCACCGGGTTGGACGACGTGACGAACGGATACGTGCCGTGGTCGATGTCGAGCAGCGTCCCCTGCGCTCCCTCGAAGATCACGAGGCGATCGCTGTCGAGCGCCTCCCACACGATCTTGGAAGTGTCCGCGATGTACTGCTCGAGCCGGTGGCCAAGCGTGCGGTACTCCTCGGTCATCGCGTGCAGGTCGAGCGCGGGGTCCTTTGCGTACGGGCGCAGGGTGAGGCGTTTCGGCTCGAGCGCCGCGTAGATCTTCTGCCGCAGGATCTTCTCGTCGAGCAGGTCCTGCATGCGGATGCCGAGCCGGGCCGCCTTGTCCGCGTAGCACGGCCCGATGCCGCGCCGCGTGGTGCCGATCTGGAGCTTGCCCAGCTTCATCTCGCCCTCGTCGTCGAGCAGCCGGTGGTAGGGCATGATCACGTGGGCGTTGGCGGAGATCTTGAGCCCGCTCGTGTCGATCCCGCGGGCGTGCAGGGCGGCGATCTCCTCCGTGATGACCTTCGGGTCGACCACCACCCCGTTGCCGATCAGGCAGCGCCTGCCGGGGTAGAGGATCCCGGACGGGATGAGGTGGAACTTGTAGACCTCCCCGTCGCGGACGATGGTGTGGCCCGCGTTGTTGCCGCCCTGGTAGCGGATGACGACGTCGGCCCGCTCGGCGAGCAGGTCCGTGACCTTCCCCTTGCCTTCATCGCCCCATTGGGCGCCAACTACGACCAGCCCTGGCATGCGCCTACTCCCGCTCGGCGGCGCCGCCTGGGGTGGCCGCGTACAGCTCGGTGCCTGGCTCCGGGCCCTGGCGGCGGCGTCGCAGATCGTGTCCCATGATTGGAATGGTGACGCACATCTCACTTAGCCTGGAGACGATGCGCGCGCCGACCTGCTCCTTCAGCTCGTCTTCTGCGGCGTTGGTGGTGACCACAAGCGACCGCTGGTCCTGCCAGCGCTCGTTGACGATCGAGTAGAGCTGCTCGAGGACCCACTCGGTGCGCTTCTCGGCGCCCAGGTCGTCGAGGTGCAGGAGGTCCACCTGCGATAGCCGGCGGAAGAGGTCGAGGTACGAGCTCCCCGCGCCGTCCTCGTACGTGGACTTGATGTCCGCAAGCAGCTTCGGGACCGAGTAGATCGCCACCGATCGGCCCGCCTCGATCGCGTACTTCGAGATGAGCATGGCAAGCGAGGTCTTGCCCGTTCCGACGTCCCCGAAGAACCAGTAGCCGCGCCCGCGGTCGAGGTTGCGGTCGAGATTGCGGACGAAGTCCCGCACGTCGCGCAGCACGACCGGATCCATGTCCCTGATCGGGTTCGAGTCGAACGACACGCTGCGGAAGCGCCTCGGTATCCCCGAGCCCATCCGCCGGCTGCTGATGCGGTTGATCCGCGCCTCGCGGCACTCGCACGGCCTCGCGACGTCGGTCTCCTCGTCGAGAATCCAGCCGCTGCCGTCGCAGATCCCGCGCGGGCAGAAGTCGCCTTCGAAGCTCACCAGGGGCTTTCCTCGGCGTCGCTCCCGCTCGCGCCGTCGCCATTCGCGTCGCCCCCGCCCGGTGGTGGCGGCGGGGGCTCCGAGTGAGAGCCGTTACCGATCGGTGGGGGCGGCGCCGCGCCCGGGACCTTGTGCATGTCCGCGAACTTCGGGTAGCGCGACAGGAACGTGAGCGTGATCTCGCCGACGGGGCCGTTGCGGTGCTTCGAGACGATGATGTCCGCCTCGCCCTGGCGCTCCGAGTCCCGGTTGTAGTACTCGTCGCGGAAGATGAACATGACCAGGTCGGCGTCCTGCTCGATCTGCCCCGATTCGCGCAGGTCCGACAGCAGCGGCCGCTTGTCGGGCCGGGACTCCACCGCGCGCGAGAGCTGCGACACGGCGATCACCGGGATGTTGAGCTCGCGCGCGAGGAGCTTGAGCCCGCGGCTGATCTGCCCGATCTGCTCGACCCGACTGTCTGCGCCGGGCTCCGGGCGCATCAGCTGGAGGTAGTCGACGATGACGAGCCCGAGCGGCTGGCGCGAGTGGAGGCGCCGCGCCTTCGCGCGCAGCTCCATGACCCCCATGTCGCTCGAGTCGTCGATGAACAGCGGGGCGGCGTACAGCTTCTCCGTGGCCTTGACCACCTTCGGCCAGCGATCCGGGCGCACGCGGCCCTTCCGCAGGTCGTCGCCGTTGAGCTTGGCCTCGGCTGCGATCAAGCGCTGCGCCAGCTCCGTCTCGGACATCTCGAGCGAGAACAGCGCCACGCCCCGCCCGTAGTCGACGGCCGCCTTCTGGGCGATGTTCGTGGCGAGCGCGGACTTTCCCATTGCGGGCCTCGAGGCCAGCACGATCAGGTTGCCGGGCTGGAAGCCGCCCGTAATGTCGTCGATGTCCTTGAACCCCGAGGGCGTCCCCGTGATCGAGATCCCCTCGCGGGAGACCCGCTCCAGCTTCGCCAACTCGTCCTGGAGGACCGATCCGATCGACCTGAGCTCGCCGGTCTGGTCGTCGTGTGCGATGCGGTAGAGCTGCGCCTCGGCCTTCTCGAGCAGCTCCTGGGGCTCCCCGGCGAACCCGAAGACCTCCTCCTGGATGCCGCGGGTGGTGTCGAGCAGCCCCCGCAGCATCGCGTGCTCCTTCACGATGCGCGCGTACTGCCGCGCGTTGGCGGCGGCCGGCACGAGGTTGGGCAGCGAGTGGACGTACTCCCGGCCGCCGACCTCCTCCAGCTGACCGGCGCGCTCCAGCTCGTCGCACACCGTGAGCACGTCGACGGGCTCGGGCTCCGCCTTGTCCTTCAGGCGGAGCATGGCGTTGAAGATCAGGCCGTGGCGCGGCCTGTAGAAGTGCTGCGGGCGCAGCCTGACGTCGATCTGGATCCCGTCGAGCGCCTGCTCGGAGAGCAGGATCGACCCGAGGACCGAGACCTCCGCCTCCTGGTTCTGCGGAGGCCGCTTGCCCGAGATCTCAGGCTGCGGAATTGAGATCGCCACGGCAGCTCACACGCTGGGAGTGCCGGGGGCAGGGAAAAGCGACCTCTCCGGATGGCCCGAGAATCGAGCAGACCGAGGAAGAGGGGTCGGGACAGTGCTCTGCACGGACCGACCCTGATGACGACGGTATGCGACGGTTCGCAGGGTCATCCGGCGGCGGTGACGATCGTTTTGACCTGAGCCGTGATGCCCTCGTGGACCTCGACCGTGACCATGTGCGTACCGGTGGTCCGGATCGGGTCCTCGAGGTGCACCTTGCGCCGGTCGAGCTTCATGTCCCGCGCCTGACGGATCGCGTCGACGACGTCCTGCGCCGTGACCGAGCCGAACAGCCGCCCGTCGTCGCCCGCGGGCTGGGAGATCGTGAGGACCGTGCGCGACAGCAGCGCGGCGTTCTCCTGCGCCCTCTCCGCGGCCTCCTGCCGCGCGCGCTCCTGCGCCTCCATCCGCCGCTTGGCCTCGGCGATCGAAGCCGGCGTGGCCGTGTGCGCGAGCTTGCGCGGGAGCAGGAAGTTGCGCAGGTAGCCGGGTGAGACGTCGACGATGTCGCCGCGCTCGCCCAGCCGGTCGACATCCTTGAGAAGGATCGCCTGCGTCATCAGACCTCTGACAAGACCGTTAGCGGTCTGCGACGTACGGCAGTAGACCCAATTCCCGGGCCCGCTTTATCGCCCGCGCCAGCTGGCGCTGATGGCGACGGCACGCGCCGGTGATGCGCGCGGAGCGGATCTTTCCCTTCTCGCTCATCGCCCGGCGGAGCGTCGGGAAGTCCTTGTAATCGACCACGTCGACCTTGTCCCGGCAGAACTGGCATGGCTTCCGCCGGCCTCCGCCGGCTGGGCCCTTGCCTCTGTCCCGCCGGCGGCTTGTGCTCTGCTGCCGGCCACGCTGCTTTGCCACTGTGGTCGAACCTGCCTGGACTCGTTTTCCGCTGAAACAGCGGAGCGAGTGTAGCGGCGGACTTCGCGTGGGCTGCGCTAGCCCGTACCGCGCCTGATTGCGAGAACCGAGGAGGGCAAGAACGCAGGGAGCGGGCAATGCTCGGCATGCCCGCGACCGAGGACGCCGCCGTCCGACGGTTCGCAGCCATCAGGGTCAGAACGGGATGTCGTCGTCGGCTGCGGCTCCGCCGCTCGCCTCGCCGCCGGCCGCGGCCGGGGCCGCCTCGAAATCGGCCGTGTCAGCGGGGACGTCGCTCTGCGGTGTGAAGCGCCCGCCGTTCTCGCCGCCGGCCTCGCGCGAGCCCAGGAACTGCACGGAGTCGGCGATGATGTCGACGCTCTGGCGCTTCTGGCCTTCCTGGGTCTCCCACTCGCGCCACTCGAGGCGGCCATCGATCGCCACGGGGCGCCCCTTCTGGAGGTACTGGGCGCAGTTCTCGCCCTGGGCGCCCCAGACGGTGACGTCGAAGTAATTGGGCTTGTCGACCCAGTTGCCCGACGCGTCCTTGCGGCGGGTGTTGCAGGCGATGCGCAGGCTGCAGACGGACGTGCCGCCGCTGGTGCTCCGCAGCTCCGGGTCGCGCGTGAGGTTGCCGGTCATGACGACGCGGTTGATGTTCGTTGCTGCCATCTCTAGGTGCTCCTTGTCTCTCCGCCTAACGGTTCGGCCATGTCCAGCGAGGGTACATCCGGCAACCGCCGGAATGAGAGCGCCGGCCCGAGAAGTCGCCGGAATGTCGGCGGGAATTCACCGAATCGTTACGAAGTGTGCGCGGAAGTTACGCGGGGCCGCTAGGACCCGTCGGCCGGGCTCTCGACGTCCTCGGCGGCGGACTCCGACTCCGCCTCCGCCGGGGCGTCCTTGCTCTCGGGTTCCTCGACGGGGCGCTCGGAGTCGGCGGCAGCGCGTGGAGCGACGCGGGCGTCCTGGGTGCGCTCGCGCGGGCGCGGCGCCTCGGGACGAGGCGTGGGAGGCGGTGGCGACCCGGGCTTCAGGCGAATCGTCCTGAAGCGGAGCACGCCGTCGGCGATCTTCAGCGAGTGGTCGAGCCGCTCGAGCAGCTCGTTCTTGTCCGTCTCGAACTGGAACAGGTGATAGGCGCCGTCGGGACGGTGATCGATCTCGTACGCCAGCCGGCGGACCCCCCAGTCGTGCTTGCCGACGAGCGTCGCATCGGCCTCGATCATCGACTCGACGTTGCGGATCACCTCGTTCTGCCGCTCCTCCGGCGCATTCGGATCCAGCATGAGCATCAGGTCGTAGAGCCTGGGCACGGCGGCGGAAGATAGCAATGGCGCCTCGCGGGGGCCGGGGGGAGAACACGGTCGCCGCGCGCCTTAAGTGCGCATGGGACGGCGGCGAGGAAACGGTCCGCCCGGCCTCCTGGGCCGGGTGCGATGGGGCAACGTGGGGCGGTTGGCCGCGCTCCTCGCCACCGGCCTACTGATCGCGGCAGGGCCGCGGTCGTGCGAGAGGCGGGCACCGGCGCTTGTCCCGGATACGCCCAGCATCCGACCGGCGCCGCCCCGCGCCGGGGCCCAGCCTCCAGCTATTGCACGGACGGAGGCGCGGTCAGATCGGCCGCCGCGGCGCGTCCGTCGCCACCGGGGAGGGCACCCAAGCAGGCGCCACCGGAGGCAACGGCCACATCAAGCCGCGCCGTCCGCTCGCACCGTCCCGGCGCCACCCGTTGCTGCGCCATCGCGGCCGCGCTACATCGCGCCGCGGATCCACTCCGCGCCTCGGCCAGTCCACGCGTCAGCGCCCGAATTCCTGTAGCCGGTTCGAGTTTGGGTCCTATATGAACCCAAAGTCGAACCAGTAGCGACGGTGGCGTCACCGACGAGGCTGATCTCGGCTCGGCCGCCTACCCCGCCACGGGCACGCCGCCCGGCCCCAGCTTCACGCCCGAGCGCTTGGCGTCGATGTCCCGCAGCTGGTCGTCCACCCAGTCGCCGGGGTCGCGCGCCGCGATGATCTTCTTGAGGCCCTCGGCGCGCCATGCGCGCTCGTCCGGCGCCATTGTGAGCGCCCGGTAGATCGCGTCGGCCTGGTCCTGCACGTCGAACGGATTGACCGACAGCGCGAACTCGCCGAGCTCCTCGTGCGCTCCGGTGTTCTCCGACAGCAGGCTGACCCCGCCACGCTCGTTCACCAGTGGGCCCTCCTTCGCGACGAGGTTCATCCCATCGAACATCGCGTTGACGATGAGCAGGTCGTAGTGCTTGTAGGCGGCGATCGCCCGCTCCAGGTTCTCCTCGAGCTTCAGGTCGATCGGCATCCAGTCGGTGGTCCCGTGGCGGTGGTTGACGACCGCCACCAGCGCCTCGATCTTCTCGAGGTACTCGGAGTACTCGGGGACGTCCTGCCGGGATGGCATCAGCTGGGCGATGAACGTGACCCGCTCGTTGAACTCCGGGTGCTGCTCGAGGAAGAAGTCGAACGCAGTGAAGCCGCGCAGCACGTTCTTCGACAGGTCCGCGCGGTCCACGCGGAGGATCAGGTACTCGCGCCGCCGGCGCAGGATCTCGCGCTCGTACTCGTGCACCGCTGGCCGCTTCGCGGTGCGGGCGAAGTTCGACGCCGAGATCGGAAGCGGGTAGTGCCGGACCCACACCTCGCGGCCCTCGTGGCGGACGATCCCGGCCTCCTCGTCCACGTCGAGCCCGAACAGCTCCCGGCAGCACAGCAGGAAGTTGCGCCGGTAGGCGCGCGTGTGGAAGCCGATGATGTCGTTCGCCAGCAGGCTCTCGTAGATGTCCTCCCGGATGTCGGTCGGGAGCACGCGCCAGGCGTCCGGCTGGGTCCACGGGATGTGGATGAAGTGGTGCAGGAAGAGATCGGGCCGCGCCTGCCGGATCACACGCGGCGCCGAGTAGAGGTGGTAGTCGTGGAGCAGGACCACGGCGTCGTCCGACTCGACCTCGTCGAGGACAGCACGGGCCAGGTCCTCGTTCACCGCGCGGTACCCCAACTCGTACGCCGCCACCTCCTGACGCCTGATGTCCGGCGCGTTGGAGAGGTCCCACAGGTAGTGCTGTATGAACCACAGCAACGGGTTGGCGATGACGTTGTAGAACTGGTCGTAGGCCTCGGGGTCGCTCTCGACCAGCCGCACCCGGTAGGTAGTGCCCTCCACTTCGCACGAGAAGCTGCGCCCGCCGTGGCGGCGGCTCATCTCCACGTCTGCGTCGGTCATCGCCGACGCCACCCAGAGCGCGTCGCGGTGGTGCACGAGCCCCGTGAGCGCGGTCACGAGCCCGCCCGTCCCGCGCTGCGCGTACAGCTCGCCGTCCGCGCCCCGCTCGAACGTAGCCGGTCCCCGGTTGGAGACCAGGATCAGCTGGACCTCGCCATTCATCCCAGGTCGTTGAAGATACGAAGCCAGTCGCGAAGCAGGCGCGGCATGAGGAAGTGCCGCCGCACGTGCTCCTTCCCCGCCCGCCCGAGCCGCTTGCCCAGCTCGGGCTCACGCAGGATGCGCAGGGCGCGCTCCGCGCACTCCTCGGGCGAGCGCACGAGGAACCCGGTGGTGCCGTCCTGGACCTGCAGGGGGATGCCCCCCACGTCGCCCCCGATGAAGGGCCGCGCCTTCCAGAGCGCCTCCGACACAGTCAGACCGAACCCCTCGCGCGTGGATTTCTGGATCACGACCTCGGCCTGGGACTGGAATGCGTTGACCTCGATCGACCCCACCTGGTTCAGGTTGTTCAGGATCTTGATGTCCGGATCGCCCGCCGCGTACTCCAGGGTCGAGTTGAAGAACTGCCATCCCTCCGGGTCGTCCGTGGCCATCGAGCCGACGAGAGCCAGCTGGACCTCGGGCATCTCCTCGGTCACGAGCCGGTAGGCGTCGATCACCCCGAGGGGGTCCTTCCAGGGATCGAAGCGCGACACCTGCGCGATCATGGGCCGGTCCACGTCCACGCCGAACTGGTCGCAGACGAACGCCGCGTCCTCGGGCGAGAGCGCCATGTTCTTGGGCGACAGCGGATCGATCGCCGGCGGCAGGAGGTGCACCGGCCGGCGCCCGTTGAGCGCCGCCGGGACGTAGCGGTCGAGGTGGTAGACCGAGCCGTCGTACTCCTCGATCAGGGGCACGAGGCGGTTGAGGGTCGTCTCGTTGGGTGTGGAGAGGTCGATGTGGCAGCGCCACACCCAGTGCTTCGCCTTCTCGGCGACGAGCCGCCGCACGGCGAGCGGCTGCGGGTCGTGGACGATGATCACGTCCCAGCCGCCGCTGAGCTGGCGGGCGTTGATCTCGTTGAACTTCTCGTAGACGTGCCACTCCTCCGTGCTCAGGTCCTCGGGGCTGCCCTGGAGGGCGTTGTGGAGGAGCTTTGTGGCGTTGAAGAACTCCTCGCGGCCGACGATCACCTGCCAGTCGGTCTCGAGGCCCACGTCGCGCATGAGCGGAACTAGCGTGTAGAGGATCTCGGACACCCCACCCCCGAACGCGGTCGCGGAGAGGTGGAGGATCTTGAGTCCCTTCGCCTTCTCGGACAGCGCCCGGATCTCCTCGATGAGCGGACGCCCAACCAGGTGGGTGTAGTCAGCCAGGGATTTGTGCCCAACCCCTACCGGCTGCAGCATCAGCCGCTCCTTTGCGTGAGACGCGCAGGGCAGCGTACCCCGCGGCGAGGCGGCAGATTAGCCTCCGGCGAGCCCCAGCCTCTTGGTGAGGCGCATCGTGCCCTCGGAGTAAGTGCAGTCGTCGGCCGTCGCCGCGATGATCGCCCGCGAGAGCTCACGCTCCTGCTCCGAGATCGTGGGCTGCTCGGCCCCGCTCACCTCCACCACGATCGCGTCGTCCTGGAGGTCGAAGATGAAGCGCATCTCGGGGGCCTCGCCGTCATCCCGGGATGCCGACCGGCGGTCGCCGCCCATGAGGAACGAAGCGGCCTCGGTGATCGCGAGCTTGAGATCAGCCGCGGCCTCCAGCTCGAGCGGGGCGAGCCTGCACACGGCCGACAGCGCGAGCCTGGCGAGCACCACGTAGTCGGGCTTCGCCGGGATCGTGAGCGACACCGTCCTACCGGGGGCGGAGGCCTCCACGAAAGCTAACCCTACCCCAGGTTGAGGACCTTGACGCGCTCTATCCCGGCGCGCAGCTCGGCCAGGATCCGCGAGTGCAGCGCGTGATTGGCGCTCGCCACGATCGACATCTGGAAGTCCGCGCCCGAGCCGAGGAGGGGACGGTCACGGAGCGATTCCCCGCGCGCGTCGGTCACCACCGCGCCCGCCTCCTCGGCGCACAGGACCGCCGCGGCCAGGTCGTAGGGCGAATTGTTCAGCACCGCCCCTCCCCCGATCCGCTCGAACTCGGCCTTCATGCCCGGCACCTCGTTCACGAGCAGCGGACCAGGCTCGACGTAGGCGTCGAGCTGACCGGTCAGGACCCGGGTGACGTCGAACGCCGCCGAACCGAGGTCGAACGTGCCACCCCCCACCGACGACGCGTCGATCAGCTCCGCCAGGACCTCGGTGAGCGCCCGCGCCGGGCGGCCCCGGAACCCATAGGTCCAGAACATCCGGTCGAGGCGCTCGTTTGCGGACAGCGTGACCGGCGGGCTCTCGAGAACGCCCCGTCCGCGCTCGGCAAGGAACACCGTGCCGGACTTGATCTCCACCACGCAGCCCACGGACACATCCCCCATCCGCACTCCGTCCCGCAGGGGCGCCACGGCCACCGACACGCAGCACGACTCGAGCCCCGCCATCGCGGGCCGCGTGCCGTCGATGGGGTCGACCACGAGCACGGTCGTCGCCGCGCCGCCGGCGGCGGGCTCCACCAGCCCGCGGTCCTCGGAGTAGAACGCCACGTCCGGGGCGCGATCGGCGAGGAAGGCCTCGAGCGTGCGCTCGGCCTCGGTGTCGATCATGAACGTCACGTCGCCGCCCGACGCGTCCGCCTCCACCTCGTGCGCCCGACCGGCATGGGACCCGAGCAGCGGCAGCACGCTCTCGCGCAGCGCCAGCCCCAGGTCGCGGACGAGCTCGACGATCAGACGGGGCCGTTCCCGCCGGGCCCGTTCGGCCCCGCGACCGGCAGCTCGAGCGTGAACTCGGTGCGGCCGGGCCTCGACACGAGCCCGATCCGCCCCTCCATCCGCTCCGCGAGCTCCTTGGCGATCGCGAGGCCGAGCCCCGAGCCGCGCACGGCGTCCGCGGTGTAGAAGCGCTCGAAGAGCTGCGGGCGGGCGGCCGGATCGATGCCGGGGCCGGTGTCCGCGACCGTCAGCTCCGCCGCGCCGTTCTGCTGTTCCGCGCTCACGGTGACGGTTGTGCCCTCCGGCGTGTGGCGGAGGGCGTTGTCGAGCAGGATACGCATGATCTGGGCCACCCGCTCGCGGTCGCAGCGGGCGGAGACCGCGCCGTCGGGGAGCTTCAGCTCGAGCTTCGTGCGGTGCTGGGCCACCGCCGGCCGGAACTCGGCCGCCACCGTGGTGGCGAGCTCGCCGATATCCACCTCCTCGGGGTTCAGCTCGAGCGAGCCGGCGTCGAGGCGGGATAGGTCGAGCAGGTCCACCGACAGCTTCTGGAGGCGGTCCACCTGCTCTCGCATCGCGCGCAGGAACTCGTCCCGGGTCTCCGGATCCAGCTGCTCGTCCTGGAGCAGCTCCACGAACCCGCCCAGCGAGAAGATCGGCGTCCGCAGCTCGTGCGAGGCGTTCGCGATGAACTCCTTCCGCGCACGGTCCACCTGCGCGAGCTGCATCTGCATCTCGTTGAAGGCCTGCGTGAGGCGGCCCAGCTCGTCCTGCGACTCGACGGGTATGGGCTGCACCTGGCGTCCGGCCGCCAGGTCGAGGGCGGCGCGCTCAAGTCGCGAGACCCGGTTCGCGATCGCGCGCGCGACGAAGAAGCCGCTGATCACCGCGATCACCAGCGCCACCCCACTGGCCTCCAGGAGCCGGTCGCGCACCAGCCGCACGAACTCGCCGGCGTCGCTGCGGCGCGAGTAGACCGCGATCCAGGCCGGCCGGCCGCGGTAGAAGAGGGGCGCCGCGACCTCCACCGCGTCGCGCAGGCGCCTGGTGGCCGTCTGGCCGGGACGGGTGAGCCGGACCGCCTTCGCCGCGAGCGCGTAGTCGGGGCTCACCGTACGGTCGGCGTTGGAATCGGAGATCGGGTAGAAGCCGCGCGGCGCGGTGGATGACTGCTGCACGCCGAGCAGGGTCAGCCGCGCGTTGGCCGAGTCACCGACGGCGCGGACCAGCCCGTCGAGCTCCCTGCCGGTGATGTCGCGGCCCATCACGGTCGCGAGGCGCGGGTCCAGCGACGCCACCGCGCCCTGGAGATCCTGAAGGCGCTGGTTCTGGAGCCGGGTCTGCAGCTGCGGGAGGAAGAAGAAGATGACGGCGGCGAAGCCGAGCGCCGTGATGGCGAAGAAGAGCAGGGCGAGCCGGTTCTGAAGCGACCGGAGCCGCGGCCTCATCTATCGCGGAAGTGATAGCCGACCCCGCGGACCGTGAAGATGAGCTCGGGAGCGGCAGGATCGCGCTCGAGCTTCTCGCGGAGGTGGCGTATGTGGACGTCGATGGTGCGCGGGTCGCGGTACGACGAGTCGCCCCAGAGCCGCTCGAGCAGCATGCTGCGGCTGAACACCCGGCCGGGGCTGCGCGCAAGCGCCGAGAGGATCTCGAACTCGACGTAGGTCAGCCGGATCGGCTCGCCGCGAAGCTCCACCGAGCGCTTGGCGAAGTCGATCGTGAGCTCGTCGTGCACGAGCGGCTCCTCGATCACGTCGCCGTTGCGCGACAGCTCGGCCCGCCGCAGCACCGCCTTCACGCGGCTGCGGAACTCGCGCATCGAGAACGGCTTCGTGATGTAGTCGTCCGCGCCGAGCTCGAGACCGAGGACCTTGTCCAGCTCCTCGGCCTTCGCCGTGAGCATGATGATCGGGACCGCGCTCTCCGCCCTGAGCCGTCTGCAGACGTCGTACCCGTCGACCTCCGGCAGCATCACGTCGAGCACGACCAGGTCGAACTGACCCTCGCGGAAGCGGTCGAGCGCCTCCTGGCCCGTGCTGGCGGTGATCACGTCGTACCCGTCCTTGCGCAGGGGATACGTGAGGAGCGTCTGGACCGACCGTTCATCGTCGACCAGAAGGATCCTCGGCGCTTCACTCGACATCTCCCCGGTCTTAACAATCAAAAGTGTAGGTTGGAGCGAAGTTTGGGACGGCGAAGATGATCGAGCCCCGGCTCTATCGCGCCGCGTTCCTCCCGGCGCTGCTGGCGGCGGTGATCGCGGCCTTCTCCCTGGAGGATCGGCCGCCGGCCGTGCCCCAGGGACTTCCCGCCGACGTCTTGTTCGACGGCGGCCTCGCGTCCTCCAGCGTGGGCGAGATCGTGCACGCCGCGCCGGACCGGCGGGTGGGCTCGCCCGGGGACCTGCGGACGGCCGGCACGGTGGCCGGCGCCTTCCGCGGCTTCAGGTTCACCACGACCGTCGACCGCTTCAGGGACGACGGGACGTCGCTCGTGAACGTGATCGGCCGCCGCCCCGGGCTGTCGCCGCACGAGGTCGTGCTGCTCGCCTCGCGCGACGCGCTGTCGGTGCCCGACGCGACCGGTAGCGGAGCGGACACGGCGGCGCTGATGGAGGTCGCTCGCGTGCTGTCGGGCCGAGCCACGAACAGGACGATCGTGCTGGCCTCGGTCGACGGCTCGACCCGTGGCGACGCCGGGGCGCGGCGGTTCGTGGACCGGATCGGCGATCCGAAGCTCGTGGACGCGGTCCTGGTGCTCTCGAACATGGGAGCACCGCGCTCGCACGGACCGCTGCTCGTGGACTGGTCGAACGACTGGAGCCGCGGCGGGCTTGGTCTGCGGCGGACCGCCACGGACTCGCTGCGCAACGAGCTCGGCACAGACGGCGGCCCGACGGCCACTCCGGCGGCGCAGATCGCACGCCTGGCGGTTCCCGTCGGGCTGGGAGCACAGGGCGCGCTGCTGCAGCGCGGGCTCCCAGCGCTCCGGCTGAGCGGCAGCGGCGAGCGCGCGGGACCACAGGGGCAGCGGCGCCTCGCCGACATCGACCACACTCGCTACGGAGAGCTCGGCCGGTCGGCGCTGCGCGTCGTCTCGGCTCTCGATGCGGCCCATGCCCTCCCGGCCCACGGGCCGCACTCGTACGTGCTGGCCGGTGGCGGGGTGGTCCCCGGCTGGGCGCTCGCGCTCCTCGCCGCCGCGCTGATCCTGCCCGCGCTGGTGGCCTCGGTCGACGCGCTCGCCCGGGCCGGCAGGCGCCACGAGCCCATCACCCGCTGGCTCGGGTGGGCCTGGTTCGTGATGCTCCCGCTCGCCCTCGGGCTCGCCGTCGCCGACCTCCTCGTACTCGTGGGCCTGGCCAAGGACGCGCCGCCCACGCCGCTCGACCCCAGTCTCACCCCTGTCGACGGCCGCGCCCTGGCCGACCTCGTGGCCGTGTCCCTGACGATCCTCGTCTGCTGGGCACTGATGCGCACGCCGCTCATGCGCCGCGGTGCGCGGCTTCCCGACGCCTCCGCCCCGGGCGCGGGCGTGGCGACGTCGCTCGGTCCCTGTGCCGTGAGCGTGGCCATCTGGTTCCTCGACCCCTACGCGGCGCTGCTGTTT
>VAWV01000112.1 GCA_005883295.1 Actinomycetota bacterium | reverse complement strand
CGCGTGGAGCCGGCCGACACCATGGGCGAGCTCGACGACGCGCACGACACCCTCGGCAGCTCGATGCAGCGCGACATCGCGGCCGGGATGGAGCCGGAGCTCGACGCAATCGCGGGGTCCGTCCTGCGGGCCGCGGCCCGCCACGGCCTGCGCTGCCCGACCATCGAGCGGCTCGCAGCGCGCGTGGCCGAGCGCTCGGGCGTGCCGGTTCCGGCCGCGGCGCTGGGATGATCAAGCCGTGCTGGAAGCCGTCTTCTGGGCCTCCGTCGGCCTGATCCTCTACACGCACGCGGGATACCCGCTGCTCCTCTGGCTCCTCGCGCACGCGCAGCGCACGCACACCACGGGACTGCACCCAGCGCAGGACCCTCCCCCGCGCGTCTCGCTGATCGTTGCCGCCCGCGACGAGGAGCAGGTGATCGCGGACAAGGTGGCGAACGCACTGGGACTCGACTACCCCCGCGAGCGCCTCGAGCTGATCGTCGCGTCGGACGGCTCCGACGACCGCACCGCGGAGCTCGCACGCGGCGCGGGCGCCGACACCGTCCTGGAGCTCCCGCGCGCGGGCAAGGTCCGCACCCAGGACGCGGGGGTGCAGCGCGCGAGCGGCGAGATCCTCGTGTTCTCGGACGCGAACACGCAGCTCGACCCGCAGGCCCTCCGCCGGCTGGTGGCGGCGTTCGCCGATGCCGGCGTCGGCTACGCATGCGGGCACGTGGAGTTCATCCAGGGCGACGGGAGCAACCAGGAAGGTGCCTACTGGCGCTACGAGACAGCCATCCGCGCACTCGAGTCGCGTCTCGGCAGCGTGACCGCCGGCAACGGCGGCCTGTACGCCACCCGGCGCGAGGCCTACCTCCAGGTCGACCCACGCATGGGCCACGACCTGTCGCTGCCGTTCAACATGGTCAAGCGCGGCTGGCGCGCGGTGTACGAGCCGACCGCTCGCGGCGCCGAGAAGATGACACCGGACAACGAGGAGGAGTACCGGCGCAAGCGACGGATGATGAGCCGCACGTGGTTGATCCTGCTTCGCAGCGGCATGCTGTCGCCGCGCGGGTACGGACCGCTGTACGCGCTGCAGGTCGTCTCGCACCGCCTCCTCCGGTACCTCACGCCCTTCCTCCACCTGATCGCGTTCGGCACGAACGTCGCCCTCCTCGGAAGGGGCTGGGTCTACTCGGTCACGTTCGGCCTGCAACTGGGCCTTCTCGCCGCCGCCGCGCTCGCCCGCCTCGTGCCGCGCCGCCCCCTGCAGCTCGCCCGCTACTACGTGCTGGTCACGGCCGCGCCGGCCACCGGTCTGTGGGACTCGCTGCGGCACGGCGTGCCGGCCGGGTGGGAGAAGGCCGAGGGCACGCGGTGAGCCGTGCGCTGGACATCACGGTCGCAGGGCTCGGGCTCATCATCGCCGCCCCGCTGCTCGCGGTGGCGGTGATCGCCATCCGCCTGGAGACGCGGGGGTCGCCGATCTACAAGCAACGGCGGGTGGGGAAGGACGGGAAGCCGTTCGAGCTCCTCAAGCTGCGGACGATGGTCTCCGGAGCCGAGCACGTCGGCGCGGGACTGGCGGTGAACTACGGCGACCCGCGCATCACCCGCGTGGGCGCGATCCTTCGCCGCTTCTCGCTCGACGAGCTGCCGAACCTCGTGAACGTGCTCCGCGGCGACATGGCCGTGGTCGGGCCGCGGCCCACGATCCAGGCCCAGGTCGACCAGTACACCGACCGCCAGCGCCGCCGGCTCGAGGTCAAGCCCGGGATCACCGGCTGGGCACAGGTCAACGGGCGCGCGTCGCTTCCCTGGCACGAGCGGATCGAGCTCGACGTCTGGTACGTGGACAACCGCTCGTTCCGGCTGGACCTGCGGATCCTCGCGCGCACCGTGCGCATGCTGGCCACTGGACACGGGCTGTACAAGGGGGAGAGCGGCGGATGGCGCCCGACCGCCTAGCGGTCATCCTCACCGGAGCGGGGAAGCGCTACGACATCGTCAGCGCCTTCGCCCAGCACGCGTTCACGATCGCGGTCGACCCCAATCCGCTCGCGCCAGCGCAGTACGCGGCCGACCTGAGGCCCACGCCGCCTCCGTTCGACAGCGGCGAGTATGTGCCGTTCCTCCAGGAGCTCGTCCGTGAGCACGACGTTCGCGCCGTCGTCCCGCTCACAGACCTCGACATCGAGATCCTGGCCGAGGCGGACCTACCCGCCTTCGTGCCGGGCCCCGAGGTCGCGCGGGCGACCTTCGACAAGTGGGGCGCACACGAGCTGCTTCTGGCGCGCGGCCTGCCCAGCCCGCCCACCGTTCTGCCCGGCACCGAGCCCGACTCCTACCCGGTGGTCGTCAAGCCGCGTCGGGGCTCCGGCGCGCGGTCCATACATACCGCCGCGGACCGCGAGCAGGCCGAGTTCTTCGTTCGGTACGTGGAGGAGGAGACGATGGTGCAGCAGCTGCTCAGCGGGCCGCACTACTCGATCGACCTGATGTGCGACCTCGATGGGCGCTGCCTCAACGCGGTGCCGCGCTCGATGCTCGAGTCGCGCGGAGGGGAGTCGATCAAGGGCACCGTCACCCGCGACGACGAGCTGATCGACCTCGGGCGCCGGGTCGGGGAGGCGCTTCCGGTCCGCGGTCCCTGCACGGTGCAGGTCTTCCGCGACCCGGACGTGGGCCTCGCCATCTACGACGTGAACACGCGCTTCGGCGGCGCATTCCCGGCACACATGTACGCGGCGCGGCCGGGGCGCACCTACCCGGAGCTGATCGTGCGCATGGCCCGCGGCGAACGCGTGGAGCCGCACGTGGGGGACTTCGAGGACGGGATGACGTTCACCCGCTGGTTCTGGCACACCGAGCTCGATCGCCATATGGAGCCCACCGGCCGCGACATCCTCGAGGACGGGCCCCGCCCGCCTCGCTAGGAGCCCTACGCGGAGGCTTCGGTCGCCTCGTCGGCGCCCGCGTGGGCGGGCTGCTGCCAGCACTCGTCCAGGAAGCGCGCGATCTCACCGGTGAGCCGCGCCGGCGCGAGGCGCAGCTCGAGGATGCTGTTGGCCTCGATCAGCCGTCCGTTACGGAGCTCGCGCACGAGCATGTCGGAGTCGGAGAACGGGTGGACGGGATCGCGGCCATGCCCGATCACGAGCGCGCGCGTCTCGATCCTGCTGCGCTCCGACCGGGGCGGCGCCGTGCGGCCGAAGAACAGCCCCTGCAGGACGGCCGCCGAGGGCCCCGGATCCTGGCTTATCCAGTCGAGCCCGACGTCCGTGAGGTGCGTGAGCCCGCGCGGTACGCGCGCGGCCACCCGGCTCACCAGGCGCGTGAGCGGCGCCCCGAACGTGAGCATCACGAGCATCGGGGTGAACGCCAGCGCGCACCCGAGCAGGGCGTTGTCCAGGACCGGCATCTCGATCACGAGCCCGCGAATGCGCTCGGGCGCGAGGGCAGCGGCCTCGAGCGTGACGTTCGCGCCGAGCGACGTGCCGCCGATGATCGCGTCGTCGATCTCGAGGTGCTCGAGCAGCGCGACCGCCTGCTCGCCGAACAGCGGCATCGAGTAGCGCCACATGTCGCGCGGGTGGTCGGATTCCCCGTGGCCGAGGAGGTCCAGGGTGATCACGCGATTGCCCCGCTCGGCGAGCGCCTGCGCGAGCGGGCGGTGCATAGTCTGCGGCAGCAGCAGCCCGGGGAGCAGCAGGAACGGCCTCGATCCCGAGCCGTACTCGTAGTAGACGAGCCGGTGCCCGTCGTGGACGAAGTCGCCGCTGCTGACGCTGACCATCCGAGGGTGAGACTACCCGCTGCCGCGCGCCGCTACGGGCGCTCCGCGCGGGTGCTCGCTCATCCCGAGCCGCGCGTGCAGCCGCCGCAGTGGGCGTGGAGCCCACCAGTTCCAGCGGCCGAGGAGCCCCATCAGGGACGGCACCAGCAGCGCGCGCACGATCGTCGCGTCGATCAGCACAGCGGCGGCAGTGCCCAGGCCGAGCTCCTTGATGAAGATGATGCGTGAGGTGGCGAACGCCGCCATCGCGGTGCAGAAGAGGAGCGCCGCGGCGGTCACGATCCGGCCCGTCCGCTCGAGTCCGACGGCCACCGCCTCCGAGCTCGGGAGGCCGCCGCCGTGCGCCTCCTTGATCCGCGAGAGCAGGAACACGCCGTAGTCGGTGGAGAGCCCGAAGGCCAGCGCGAGCAGGACGAGCGGCTGCGACGACTCGAGCGCGCCCTGGCTCGTGTAGCCCAAGAGACCCTCGAACCGGCCGTCCTGGAACACGAGGACCAGCAGCCCGAACGCGGCGCTGAGCGTGAGCAGGTTCATCGCCAGCGCCTTGACCGGCAGCACAACGGAGCCGGTGAAGGCGAACAGGATCGCGAACGTCGTGACCGCGAGGATGGCGAGCACGAGCGGGAGGTGATGGCCGAGGCTGGCCTTCTCGTCGCTGAACCCGGCCGTCTGCCCGGAGACGCCCAAGTAGTAGGGCTCCCGCAGCGCTCGAATCCTGCGCACGAGGCGCTCGCTCGCGCCGCTCAGCGGCGCCGCTGCGGGCGCCACATCGATTCGCCACATGCGAATGCCCGCGCGGCGCGGCCGCTCGATGGCGCGCACGCCCGGGAGCGCTCCGACCCGAGCGGCAAGCGCGCTGGCGGCCCGGGCGTCGGGGGCGGCCGCCGCGATCGTGATCGGGTTGGCCACGTTCAGCGTGTAGTCCCGCGCCACAGTGTCGCTCACCCTTCGCGCCTGCTCTGAGCGTGGCAGGATGCTCGCGTCCACGGTGGTGAAGCTCACGCGCAGGAACGGCGCTCCCATGAGCACCATCGCGGCGGTCGCGGCGAGAGCGACGCGGCCGGGACGGCGAAGCACCAACCGCGAGAGCCTGTACCAGGCGCCGCGTGCGTCGGGCCGGGCCTCGGTCTCCGCGGCCCTGCGAAGCCGCCGCGGCGCGAGCGTGTTCACACGCTCCCCCAGCAGCGCCAGGATGGCCGGCAGCACGACGAGCGCGATCGCCGCAGCGACGACTGCGACCATCGCGCCGCCGATCCCCATCGAGTACAGGAAGTTCTGCGGGAACACGAGCAGCGACGCGAGCGCCGCCGCCACCGTCATCGAGCTGAAGAGCACGGTTCGCCCCGCCGTCCGCATCGTGCGCACGAGCGCCGCCCGTCCGGCGCCGTCCTTCGCGGCCTCCTCCCGGAAGCGCGACACGACGAACAGGCTGTAGTCGATCGCAAGCCCGAGGCCGAGGCCGGTCACCAGGTTCAGCGCGAACACGGACAGGTGCACCGCCTCGTTCATCAGCCGCAGCCCCAGGAAGGTGATGACGATCGCGAGGCCGCCCATCAGCGGCGGAAGCGCCGCCGCCACGAGGCTCCGGAAGAACCAGAGCGCGAGCGCGAACAGGATGGGGAACGCGATCAGCTCGGCTCGGGCCAGGTCCTCGGACACGATCCTGTTGGCGGCGCGCTCCGCCGGGGGGCCGCCGCCGAGCTCGACACCGGACCAGCCCCGGAACGCGCGCGAGACGCGGTCGACCGTCTTCGTGCTGTCGGCCGAAGGCGTCAGCACGCCCACCGCGAACGCCGAGCGGCCGTCCCGGGAGATCATTGCGCGCGACCCGCCGTGGAACGGGGTGGTGACGCCGGCGATGCCGCGATCGGCCCCGAGCCGCCGAGCGACCTCGGCGATCCTCGCCCGGCCGGCCGTCGACGCGACGGGCGACCCCGGGCGAACCAGCGCCACGATGACCGGGTTGTCCGATCGCGTGGACTGGTGGAGTCGCTGCGAGGCCTTGAAGCTGTCGCTGGCGGGGTCCTTGGCGTTGTAGGGCCCGAGGCGTGAGGACACCGAGCCCCCGAGCGCGCCGGCGGCTATCCCGACGAGGACCGCCGCGACGACGATCAAGCGTGATCGGCGCGACGCGAGCAGGGCGATCCGCGCGAGCATCTCAGGCCCCTGCGGCGGCGTGCCGGTCGGGGGAGCGCGCGAGCCGGCGCTCGGCGTCCGCCCACCACTGCGCCGCCCACTCGTTGAAGGCGATCCCGAACTCGAGCGTGATCGGGGCACCGCAGTCCGGATCGGTCGGCGGGTCGATTTCCCGCAGGCGCTCGACCCCGCGCTCGTGGCCTGCGCGAATCGATTGGATTGTCTGCGCGACCTCGGGACCAGTGGAGAAGAAGAGCTTGAGGAGGCCCTCGTCGCGCAGCTCCCACGTGAGCTCGCGGTCCGAGTCGAGCCACTTCTGCAGGGCGCGCTCACCGGCCGGGGTCAGCGAGTACTCGGTCCGTGAACGCCCCCCGGACGGCTGGTGCTGCCCCTTGATCAGGCCCCGCTCCTCCAGCCGGCGCAGCTCAGGATAGATCTGCCCGTAGCTCGCTGCCCAGAAGAAGCGGGTGGAGACGTCCACCAGCTGCTTGATCTCGTAGCCCGTGCGCTTGCCCATTCGGATCATGCCGAGGATCACGCGCGCTGTCGGGCTGAGTTCCATACCGCGCTACGATATATCAAATAGATATATAGGATGCAAAGCGCATTCGCTTTACGTTTCCCGGGGTGCCGCCCTTTGCCCCCACCCAGCGCACGGGCGTCGACGGCGTCGAGATCGCCTACCGTCGCGCGGGCGCCGGCGAGCCGGTGCTCCTCCTGCACGGGATCCCGACCTCGTCGCGACTCTGGGATGCCGTCGGGGCCGACCTCGCCGCCGACTTCGACGTGATCGCGCCCGACCTGATCGGCTTCGGCGAGTCGGCGAAGCCTCCCGACCGCGATGTCTCGATGGCGGAGCAGGCACGGCTGATGCCGCAGCTGCTCGATGCACTCGGCGCCGGGCGCGTGGTGCTCGTGGGCCATGACATCGGCGGGGCGGCGGCGCAGGTGATGGCGGTCGATGCCCCGGAGCGCGTGCGCGCGCTGGTGTTGATCGACAGTGTCTGCTTCGACTCCTGGCCGATCTACCGGATGCGCGTGCTCCGAGCCACGGCGCCCCCGCTCGCGAGGCGCTTCCCGCAGCGCTGGTTTGCGCTGTTCGGGAGGTCGCTGTACCGCTACCTGCCCGATGGTGAGCCGCGCGAGGCGCTC
>VAWV01000111.1:3109-10801 GCA_005883295.1 Actinomycetota bacterium | reverse complement strand
CGAAATGGCCGCCTGTCTCCGGCGCACCGGCCCGGCGCGCACGCAGGTCGGACGCCACCGCGACGAGCGCCTCGCCGGCACCCGTGGGACGGTCGCCGTCCGCCCCGGCGCCGCCGTGCCAGAGCGGGCAATCCTGGTCGACGACGTCGTCACGACCGGGGCCACGGTCGCCGCTTGCGCCGCCGCCCTGCGCACGGCCGGCGCGCTCGCGGTGAGCGCCATCGCATACGCGAGGACGCCGGCCAGATAACTGGCCCTTGGCAGCCGTCGCGCGCGCCCGTACCATCCATTTCGCACACGCCAAAACGGACAGGAGGCGGGATGCGGATCGACGTGAAGGGCCGCAACTTCGCAGTTGACGACGAGCTCCGGGAGCGTGTCGAGAAGCGATTCACCAGGGTCGCGCGTCAGGTCTCCGAGATGGCAAGGCTCGAGCTCGAGCTGTCCGAGGAGCGGAACCCCTCGATCCGGGACTCGAGCATCGCGGAGGCCACGCTCTACCTGAAGGGTGTGACGCTGCGGGCGCGCGACGCCTCGGACAGCATGGCTCACGCGATCCACCTCGTGGCCGACGAGCTAACCCGTCAGGTCAAGCGCCACCGGGACAAGCGCCGCGGGCGCAGGGAAGCCGCGAAGCCCGAGCCACGCCCGGCCACGTCCCCCTAGGTCCTCGCCCCCCTGGTCCTGCGCGCGCAGTACAGCCGGGCGCGGTAGCTGATCACCACGTCGCCCGGGCTCGGGTGCTCTCGCTCGAGCACCGACAGGAGCTCGCGCCGCAGTTCGTCCCGCTTCGCGTCGTCGAGGACGCGCAGGTGGCTCCAGGTGAGGATGTGCTCCACGAGCCCGGGCACGTCGGTGCGCTGCTCGTGCGGAACGGAGAACTCCTCGAACGAGTCGAACGGCGCGCCCTCGAACGCTTGGCCCCATCTCTCCAGCTCGTGCCTCCCGAGCTGGCCCGGCGCGGGCGCCCCGATCTCGCCCAGCGTCGCGAAGGCCTCGGCCTGCCACGGGTCGCCGCCGAGCTGGTGCATGTTCCACAGCAGCGCGACGCCGCCGCCCGGCCGCACCACGCGTGCGATCTCGGCCACGGCCTCGCGCGTGGCGAACCAGTGGAACGCCTCCGCGGCGAACAGGCCGTCGACCGAGGAGTCCGGCAGCGGGATTGTCTCGGCGGTCCCATCGAGCGTCTCCGCAGCGGGGACGGCTGCCGCAAGGGCCCTGCGCATGTCGGCCGAGGGCTCCACGGCGATCACCCGCCCGACGAGCGGAATCAGCTCGCGGGTGAGCTTGCCCGTGCCGGCCGCGAGGTCCACGACCTCCGACTCCGGGCCGAGTCCGAGGCACCCCAGCGCCCGCGCGACGGCCTCCCCGGGCCACCCCGGCCGGTGCCGCTCGTACGCCTCGGCCTCAGAGCCGAAGGCCTGTTCAGCACGGGGATCGATGGCCATCCAGAGAGCCTATTCCCGCTGCTACTCTCGCCTGGATGTCGATTGTCGAGCGCGCCCTTCGCATCGGGGAGGGCAAGAAGTTCAAGGAATTCGAGCGGCGCGTCAGCCGGATCAACGACTTCGAACCCGAGCTCGAGCTGGATAGCGACGCCGAGCTCCGGGGGCGTGTCGACCACCTCCGTGAGCGAGCCCGCAGCGGCGAGCCGCTCGAGGACCTCCTGCCCGAGTCGTTCGCGCTCACTCGCGAGGCTGCGAAGCGGACCCTGGGCCAGCGCCACTTCGACGTCCAGCTGATCGGCGGGATGGTCCTACACGACGGGTCGATCGCGGAGATGAAGACCGGCGAGGGCAAGACGCTCACCGCCACCCTCCCGGTGGTCCTCAACTCGCTGATCGGGAAGGGCGTGCACCTAGTCACGGTGAACGACTACCTCGCCCGCCGCGACGCCGAGTGGATGCGTCCGATCTATGAGCTGCTCGGCGTGTCGGTCGGGGTCATCCAGGCCGAGGAGCGCGACGACCTGAAGCACGCCGCCTACGCCGCGGACGTCACCTACGGCACCAACTCCGAGTTCGGCTTCGACTACCTCCGCGACAACCTCGCGATCGCGGCGGAGGACAAGTACCAGCGCGGTCACCACTACGGGATCGTCGACGAGGTGGACAACATCCTCATCGACGAGGCGCGCACGCCACTGATCATCTCAGGCGCCCCCGAGCAGGCGGCCGACCTCTACTACAAGTTCGCGCAACTCGCCCCGCGTATGAAGCCCGGCAAGAAGCCGGAGGGCGTCGAGACGAAGTCCAAGGAATGGATGGCCGACTTCGACTACGAGCCCGACGAGAAGCACAAGACCGTCGCCGTCGCCGAGCAGGGCGTCGAGAAGGCCGAGAAGTTCCTCGGGATCGAGAACCTGTACCTCGCCGAGCACGGCAACCTCGTCAACCACCTGATCCAGGCGCTGAAGGCCGAGTCGCTCTACAAGCGCGACGTGGACTACGCGGTGATCGACGGCGAGGTGAAGATCATCGACGAGTTCACCGGCCGCATCCTGGAGGGCCGCCGCTGGTCCGAGGGCCTCCACCAGGCCGTCGAGGCCAAGGAGGGCGTGCCGATCCAGGAGGAGAACCAGACGGTCGCCACGATCACCTACCAGAACTACTTCCGGCGCTACGACAAGCTCGCCGGGATGACCGGGACGGCGCTCACCGAAGCCACCGAGTTCATGAAGATCTACAAGCTCCAGGTGGTGGACATTCCCACCAACATGCCGATGATCCGGTCCGACCGCAACGACCAGATCTACAAGACCAAGGAGGGGAAGTGGAAGGCGGTCGTCCAGGAGATCGAGGACCGCCACCACCAGGGTCAGCCGGTGCTGGTCGGGACGATCTCGGTGGAGGTCTCCGAGCTCCTGTCCGAGCGGCTGAAGCGCGCGGGCATCCCGCACACCGTGCTGAACGCGAAGCCCGAGCACGCGCAGCGCGAGGGCGAGACCATCGCCGAGGCCGGGCGCCCGGGCGCGGTCACGATCGCCACCAACATGGCGGGCCGTGGCGTGGACATCCAGCTCGGCGGCAACGCCGAGCACCAGACCCACCAGGAGCTCGTGGGCCGCGGCCTCCAGCCTGGCACGCCCCAGTGGGACGACGCGTGGGACACGCTGTACCGCCGTGTCGAGAAGGAGGTGCAGGCCGACCGCGAGCGCGTGGTCGAGCAAGGCGGCCTCTACATCCTCGGCACCGAGCGCCACGAGTCACGCCGGATCGACAACCAGCTGCGCGGCCGCTCCGGCCGGCAGGGCGACCCCGGCGAGTCGCGCTTCTACCTGTCAGCCGAGGACGACCTGGTGCGCCTGTTCGCCGGCGAGCGGATCTACAAGATCCTCGACCGCCTCGGCCCGATCGACAAGGAGGGCAACGAGCAGCCCATCGAGGCGGGGATGCTCTCCAAGCAGATCGAGAACGCCCAGAAGAAGGTCGAGGAGCAGAACTTCCTGATCCGCAAGCGCGTCCTCGAGTACGACGACGTGATGAACCAGCAGCGCGAGATCATCTACGAGATCCGCGACCGCATCCTCGAGGGTGAGGACATGTCGGAGACGGCGCGCACGCAGATCGCGGACGCCGTCGAGCGACTGGGTGAGGACTACCTGGCGGGCGACTACGTGGAGGACTGGGACGTCGACGGCCTGCTCACGCAGCTCGAGCAGATGTACCCGGTGGCGGTCCACCCGGACGAGTTCGACACCGACAAGGCCGACCGCGCCTCGATCATCCAGGAGCTTCGCGGCGACGTGATCCAGCACTACGAGGAGCGCGAGGAGGAGCTGGGCACCGAGCTCATGCGCGCGCTCGAGCGCTACATCCTGCTTCAGATCATCGACGAGCGCTGGCGCGAGCACCTGCACGACATGGACTACCTGCGCGAGGGCATCCACCTCCGCGGCTTCGCCCAGATCGACCCGCTCGTCGCCTACAAGAACGAGGGCTTCGAGATGTTCACCTCCCTGATCAACTCGATCTGGGAGGAGTTCGCGCGCTACATCTTCCGCGTGGAGGTCGAGATCGAGGGCGAGAACGGCCAGGCCCCGCCGCAGGTGTTCCAGCCGAGCGCCGCTTCGAGCTCCACCGGCGGGCTCCACTACCAGGGGGGCACCGCCGAGGACCAGCCGAGCGCGCTGGCAGCCGCGGCGGCCGGGGGCGCCCCGGCGGGCATTGCCGGGGCGGCGGAGATGGCCGCACAGGAGGTGTCGATGCCGGCCCCGGTCGAGACCCGCAGGGTCGACGAACGCGAGCAGATCGGGCGCAACGACCCCTGCTGGTGCGGGTCCGGCAAGAAATTCAAGAAGTGCCACGGGGCGTAGGCGCATGACGCCCGCTGACGCCTCCCTCCGCGACCAGCTGAAGCTGCTCGCGGACTACCTTTGACCCAGCCGGGCTGAGCGAGCGCGTCGGCGCGCTCGAGCGCCAGATGCAGGAGCCCGGCTTCTGGGACGACCAGGAGCGGGCCGCGAGCGTGTCGGCCGAGCACGCCCGCACCCAGCGCAAGCTGGACGCGTACCGCTCGCTCGAGTCCGATCTCGACGACCTGGAGGCGCTCGAGGAGCTGGCCGCCGAGGACGGCTCGATCGCCGGCGAGGTCGATGAGCAGCGGGTCGGGATCGAGGCCCGGCTCGCCGAGCTGGAGGAGCAGCGGCTCTTCTCCGGCCGCTACGACGCGGGCGACGCCGTCGTCTCCGTCCACGCGGGCACGGGGGGCACCGACTCGCAGGACTGGGCCGAGATGCTGCTGCGCATGGAGATGCGCTGGGCCGAGAAGCGGGGCTTCGACGTCGAGCTGGCGGAGGTGAGTCCGGGCGAGGAGGCCGGGATCAAGTCCGCCACGTTCTTCGCGCGCGGCGAGAACGCCTACGGGCTCTTCTCGGCTGAGAAGGGCGTCCACCGGCTCGTGCGGATCTCGCCCTTCGACGCCGCAGCGCGCCGGCACACGAGCTTCGCGCTCGTTGAGGTCTCGCCGCTGGTGGACGCGGTGGGCGCCGTGGAGGTCGACGAGGGCGACCTGCAGATCGACACGTACCGGGCTTCCGGGGCCGGGGGCCAGCACGTCAACAAGACCGACTCCGCCGTGCGCATCACGCACCGCCCGACGGGGATCGTGGTGCAGTGCCAGAACGAGCGCTCGCAGTCGTCGAACAAGGCCACCGCCATGGCCATGCTCCGATCCAAGCTGCTCGAGCGCGAGGAGCAGGAGCGGCGGGAGGAGCTGGCGCGCGAGAAGGGCGAGGCCCAGGACGTGGGCTGGGGCTCCCAGATCCGCTCCTACGTCCTACACCCGTACACGATGGTCAAGGACCACCGCACGGGCTACGAGATGGGCGATGTGCAGCGCGTGCTCGACGGCGACCTCGATGGCTTCGTCCGGGCCGAGCTCCTGCGGCGGGCCGCGGCCGGCAACGGGACCGGTTCCGGCGACGGGACGGGGTAGTGCAGGAGCTGATCGACAGCGCACTGGCCGAGGACCTCGGCGCAGGCGACGTGACCACCGACGCGCTGGTTTCGCCCGAGGCGCGGGCCCGGGCGCGGATCGTGCAGAAGGAGCCCGGCGTGGTGGCGGGACTGCGCGTGGCCGAGGCGGTGTTCCGGCGCGTCGACCCGGCGCTGCGCTGGCACGCGCACGTGCGCGAGGGCGAGTGGCGGGAGGGCGGCCTCGTGGCGGAGATCGCGGGCAGCGCGGGCTCGATCCTGCGCGGTGAGCGGGTGGCGCTGAACTTCCTCGGACGGCTCTCGGGGATAGCCACGCTCACGGCGCGATTTGTGGGCGCCGTCGAGGGGACAGGGGCGCGGATCCTCGATACGAGGAAGACCACGCCCGGGCTGCGGGCGCTGGAGAAGGGGGCAGTAAGCGCAGGGGGAGGAGAGAACCATCGCTTCGGGCTCTTCGACGGCGTGCTCGTCAAGGAGAACCACATCGCCGCGGCGGGCGGAATTCGGACGGCGGTCGAGCGGGCCCGGGCCGCAGCGCGCGACGGGATGCTCGTGGAGGTGGAGTGCGCCTCGCTCGGGGAGGTCGACGAGGCGCTCGCGGCAGGCGCGACGCGTCTGCTCCTCGACAACATGGGCACCGAGGAGATGGCCGAAGCGGTGCGCCGGGCCGCCGGCCGCGCCGAGCTCGAGGCGTCCGGCGGCGTGACGCTGGAAACGGTTCGCGCGATCGCCGAGACCGGCGTGGACTACATCTCGGTCGGCGCCCTCACCCACTCGGCGCCGGCGCTCGACCTGAGCCTCGAGCTGGACCCCCTCTGAGCACGTGGTCGACCTAACGCACGTAATAGATGCCTGAGGTCGACCACGTCTGGAGGAAGGTCGCAATTTGCGCGATCGCGGCGGCTGGTGCGGCGGCCGCACCCGGGCCGGCCGCGGCTGCCCGGCCCGACCCCCTACGTGCCCTCAAGTCGTCCTGCCACCCGAGCACGAGCCCCGACCACGCCCATTACCGCATCTGCAGCGGCATGGTGAAGAGCTTCGACGGCACGCCGCTCGACGTGACGGTCACCCTGCCCGCGAAGAAGACCAAGCGGAAGCTCCCCATGATCGCGTTCCTCCACGGCTTCCTCGCCGACAAGACGGAGTACCTCAGCGAGACGAAGAACGGGACCGGCCCGGACCGCGGCGCGAACGCCTACAAGACCGTCCATTGGAACAACGTGTGGTTTGCGTCGCGCGGCTACGCGGTCCTGAACTACAGCCATCGCGGCCACGGCAACTCCGGCGGGCAGATCGAGCTCGCGAGCAAGTACTACGAGGTGCGCGACGCGCAGTACCTGACCGGCGTGCTCGCCGACGCCGGGCCGTCGCTGGCGCGGATCGATCCGCGGCGCATCGGCGTGATCGGCAGCTCGTACGGCGGCGGCATGGCGTGGATGCTGCTCGCCACGCGACCCACCCCGAAGCTCCAGTACGGCACCTGGCGGAGCCCGCGCGGCAAGCTCCTGAAGCTGGCGGCGGTCGTCCCCACCTACACGTGGACCGACCTCCTCTACTCGCTCGCGCCCAACGGGCGCCACCTATCCACCGGCTTCCCGAGAGCCAACCTCCGCGATCCGACGGGCATCGCCAAGCAGACTCTGATCGACGGCTTCCTGGCCACGGCCGGGAGCCGCCTCCCGCAGCAGACCTACACCTGGCTTGCACGAGTGAACGCCGGTGAGCCATACGACAACCCACCCGATCCGGTCATCGAGCAGGCCAAGCGCGCGCTCACCATCGACCGCTCGGCGTACTACCAGGACGGCTACTTCGCTGCGCTGCGCGCCCACCGCGACCGCCGCGTGCCCGTGCTGGCAGGGCAGGGCTGGACGGACCCGATCTTCCCGCCCATCGAGGCCCTCCGGATGTACCGGCGCCTGCGCCAGATCAGCCCGGGCTACCCGATCCAGCTCTACCTGGGCGACTTCGAGCACCTCACGGCGCTCGCCAAGGTGCCGGACCTGGCGCGCCTGCACGCGCTCGGCAACCGGCTGCTCGACCACTACCTGAAGCGCAGGGGCAAGCGGCCGCGCTTCGACGTCCGGGCCGCGGTCACGAACTGCGATCCGAAGGCGTTCGGGCCGGTGGTGCGGGCCGCGGGCTGGTCGAAGCTGTCGACGGGACACCTGACCTACGACCTGGCCGGCCGCAGGACCACGACCTCACGCGTGACCGGCGGGCCGGGCGCGATGGCCGATCCGGTGGTGGTCTCGCA
>VAWV01000111.1:0-3064 GCA_005883295.1 Actinomycetota bacterium | reverse complement strand
GGCCTACCGCGGCTCACCCTCACCTACAGCGCCACGGCGTCGGACTTCGAGCTGAACAGTCGCCTCTGGGACGTCGCCGGCGACGGCACGAAGACCCTGGTCACGCGCGGCGCGTACCGCGGCTCCGCGACCAGCGGCCGGATCGTCACCGAGCTGTTCGGAAACGCGTGGCGCGTCCGCGCCGGTCACCGCCTGGAGCTGGAGGTGCTCCAGGACGACTCGACCTTCCTGCGCCCCGACAACGTTCCCTCGACCGTGACCATCCAGAACGCCAAGTTGGAGCTGCCCGTGCGCTGAGGCTATGCTTGACGGTGGCCGATCAGTCCGGCCTCATTTCGATCCCTCGGTGGAGGTTCGAAACATGCAGTTTCCAAGCGGCCCCGGTGGGGCGACCCTAGACGCACCTCTGATCCTGGAGGACATCCCGGCGCTCAAGCGGGAGGTGCGCGCCCTCGCGGAGGAGCGCAATGCCGTGATCCTCGCGCACAACTACCAGGTGCCCGAGGTCCAGGACGTGGCCGACTACGTGGGCGACTCTCTCGGGCTCTCACGCCGCGCAGCCGCCGCCGGCGCCGACGTGATCGCCTTCTGCGGCGTCCACTTCATGGCCGAGACCGCTTCGATCCTCTCGCCGGACAAGACCGTCCTCCTGCCCGACCTCGAGGCCGGCTGCTCGCTCGCCGACTCCATCACCGCGGACCAGCTGCGGTCCTGGAAGGCCGAGCACCCGGGCGCCGTCGTCGTCATGTACGTGAACACCACGGCGGAGGTGAAGGCCGAGACCGACTACTGCTGCACGTCGTCGAACGCCGTGGAGGTCGTGGAGCACATCTGGCGCGAGCACGGCGACGACACCGAGATCCTGTTCGGGCCGGACATGTTCCTCGGCGCGTACGTGGAGCGGATGACCGGCCGCCGCCTGAACGTGTGGATGGGCGAGTGCCACGTGCACGCCGGCATCCGCCCCGCCGACATCGCGCGGGTGCGGGAGGACCACCCGGGCGCAGAGTTCCTCATCCATCCCGAGTGCGGCTGTTCGACCTCGGTCATGGAGTACGTGGCCGCCGGTGATGTCGACCCCGAGCGCACCCACATGCTGTCGACGAGCGGGATGCTGAAGTTCGCTGCCCAGTCCGACGCCGAGACCTTCATCGTCGCCACCGAGACCGGGATGCTGCATCCGCTGGAGCAGGAGAACCCGGGCAAGGAGTTCGTGCCGGCCAACCGCGCCGCCGTCTGCCAGTACATGAAGATGATCACGCTGCCGAAGCTGCGCGACGCACTCCGCGACGGCGGACCCGCCTACACCGTGAAGGTCGATCCGGAGATCGCCGCGCGGGCGCGGGTGCCGATCGAGCGGATGGTGGCGATCTAGTCCCCGCCCGTCCGGGTCGCGGAGTCACCAGAGCCGTCGTGCGAAAGCGAGTCGCCCGAGCCGCTGGTGGAATCGCCGCTCGACCCCGCTCCGCTGATGCCCGCGACGCCGGAGTCGCCGCCGTCCGAGGCCGACCCGCTCGAGCCGGAGTCGCCGCTGGTCACACCGCCGCCGTCGCTCGAGCCGCCGCCACCGCTGGCCGAGCCGCTGCCGGAGCTTCCGTCGCCGGGGCCGCTTCCGCTGGACCCGCTCCCCGAGTGCCCGTCGCCAGACCCGTCGGTCCCGCCCCCGCCATGGCCCGAATCGCCGCCGCCACCGCTCCCGGAACCCTCGTGATGTCCGCCGCCGTCCGAGGAGCCGGATCCGGATCCGCCGCCCGACTGGCCGCCTGAGCCGGAGACCTGCCCCGATCCACCACCACCGCCGCCTCCGGCGAGCGCGAGCGCCTGGCCCAGCCCGCTGTCGCTCGAGCCGCCGCCGCGCTCGCTCAGCGAGCCGCCGGCCACCACGGTCCCGCCGGCCGCCGAACCGGCTCTCGCTCCCTGCCCACCCGTCACGGCGAGCTCTGCCGCCTGGGCGGCCTCGCCGAGGCTCCTGCCCTTCCGCGGCTTGTGGAGCGGCGCGACAGCCACACCGCCCGCCACCGCCCCGGTCACGAGCACGGCGGCGGCCACCTTGGCCAGGGTCGCCGCGCCGCCGGCGCCGGTGCAGATCTCGGCGATCCTGCCGAGGGTCGGGGCATCGGTGGAGGCTCGTTCGGCGAGCCGCACGAGCAACTGCTGCGGCGTGATCGCCGTGGCGGCGCCGCGCAGGGTGTTGCGGGCCCGGTTGAGCAGCTGGCGCACCGCGCCGTCGGTCACGCCGAGCGCCGCCGAGATCTCCTCGTACGAGCGGCCCTCGAGCTCGCGCAGGATCACGGCGTCCCGCTGCCGCTCGGGCAGGTCCTTCACCGCGCGGACCAGCTCGCGGATCCGTTCGCTCTGCTCCACCGCCTGGGGCGGCTGGATGACCCCGTCGAAGTCCGCGGGGATCTCGTCGTAGTCCCACCCGTTCTGCCGGAGCAGATTCAGCGACGCGTTGTGCGCGATCCGGTATAGCCACGGCCGGAGGCGCAGCTCGTTCTCGCCGGCCACGATGGCCCGGTAGGCGTTCAGGAACGCCTGCTGGACCGCGTCCTCGGCGCGACCCGGGGGCAGCAGCCGGGCGCAGTGGCGCAGGAGCGGCCTCCGGTAGCGGGTGACGATCGCCTCGAACGCCCGCCCGTTGCCCGCACGGGTCAGGTCCACCAGCCGCTCGTCGCTCTGGCCGTGCAGCAGGGCGGTGCCCGCAAGGCGAGCCGGCTCGATCAGACCGCGCGGCGTCATGGCTCTCTCCCAGTCATCGTCAGCGCGGGCCCCGCCCTGGAGGCACCGTGGCCGGCCCCGCGTCCCTACTCGTCTAACGCGCTATACGGAGAAAAGTCACGAATGGCCGGGCGATCTCGCGAACCTGCGCGCAATACGCTGCCTTCGCCGTGGAGCTGACGCGAATCCACCCCGACCACGCCCGGATCCAGGTGGCCGACGCGGCGGCCGTGCTCCGCCAGGAGGCCGAGCCGCGCGCCGATCGCCCCCACCTCGCGCTCAACTTCGCGGCCACGCTCGACGGGCGCATCACGATCGGGGGCCGGTCCGGCCCGATTGGCAACGA
>VAWV01000110.1 GCA_005883295.1 Actinomycetota bacterium | reverse complement strand
CCCCATCGAGAAGCGCATCGAGTACCTGCGGGAGCTGCGGCCGGACGTCGGCGCATTGAACATGGGCTCGATGAACTACTCGAAGTACTCGCGCCGGCGCAAGGACTTCGTCTTCAAGGCGGTCTTCGAGAACTCGTTCGACACGATCATGGAGTTCCTGCGCGCGATGCGCGAGCTGGGGATCAGACCCGAGCACGAGTGCTTCGACTCCGGTCACGTGGCAAACCTCGACCCGCTGATCGACATGGGCCTGCTCGCGCAGCCGCTCCAGATCTCCTGCGTGATGGGGGTGACCGGCGGCATCCGGCCCACGGCCAAGAACCTGGCGCACATGGCCGACCAGATCCCGGGCGCCGCCGAGGGCCCGAACAACTGGGGCGTAATCGGCATCAGCCGCGAGCAGTGGATGCTCGTTGCCGCCGCGCTCACGCTTGGCGGCAACGTGCGGGTGGGCCTCGAGGACAACTTCTACCTGCCGGACGGCCAGATGGCGCGGTCGAACGGCGACCTCGTGGCCAAGGCGCGGCAGATGACGGAGGACGTGGGCCGGCGCCCGGCGACCGTGGCCGAGGCGCGGGAGCTGCTCGGGGTACCGAGGCGAGAGCGGGCCGTGGCGTGAGCGATCTCCCGCTGTCGGACGTCCGCGTGCTCGACCTCACCCGGCTCCTGCCGGGCGGGTTCTGCTCGCTGCTTCTTGCGGACTTCGGCGCCGAGGTGCTCAAGGTCGAGGACACCGGGATGGGCGACTACGTGCGCTGGGCCGCGCCCTACTACGAGGGGGCCGACGACTCCGCGAAGTCCGCTCTCTACCTGGCGCTCAACCGCGGCAAGCGCTCGGTGCGCATCAACCTGAAGGAGGAGGGCGGACGCGAGGTCCTGCTGCGGTTGGTCCGCGATTACGACGTCCTGCTGGAGTCGTTCCGCCCGGGCGTCCTCGAGCGTCTCGGGGTGGGCTACCAGCGGCTCAGGGAGGAGAACCCCCGGCTCGTGTACTGCGCGATCACCGGCTACGGCCAGGACGGCCCCCTCCGCGACCGCTCCGGCCACGATATGAACTATCTCGGCCTGATCGGGCTCCTCGGGCTGACCGGCGACCGCGACGGCCCGCCGGTCCAGTCGGCCGGCCAGATCGCGGACATCGGCGGCGGAGCGCTGATGGCCGCCTTCGGGATCCTCAGCGCGCTCCGCGAGCGCGACCGCTCGGGGGAGGGACAGTTCGTGGACGTGTCGATGTCCGACGGCGCGCTCTCCTGGCTCGGGCTGGTGGCGGCCCGCTACTTCGCCGAGGAGCGGACCCCACACCGCGGCGACCTCGAGCTGGCAGGCGGGATCATCTGCTACCGCCCGTACGCCTGCCGCGACGGCTGGATCACCCTCGGCGCCCTCGAGCCGAAGTTCTGGCAGGCGTGGTGCCGCGGCGTGGGGCGCGACGACCTGATCGAGCACCAGTTCGACCCGCCGGGCTCCGACGCGCACGCCGAGGTGGAGCGGGTCTTCCTCGAGCGCACGCGTGAGGAGTGGCAGGCGTTCGCCTCCGAGCACGACTGCTGCCTCGAGCCGATGCTCGACCTCGACGAGGCGCTGGACTCCGAGCTGGTCCGCGCGCGCGAGATGGTGGTGGAGCTGGATCAGCCCGGTGCCGAGCGCCCGGTCCGTCAGATCGGGGTGCCCGTCAAGCTGGGCCGCACCCCGGGCCGCATCCAGGGTCCCGGGCCGGTGCTCGGGGAGCACACCGACGAGGTGCTCGACGCGATCGGCTACTCGGCCGAGGAGATCGAGGTGCTCAAGGAGTCGGGGGCGGTGGCGGGCCCCGGCGCGGCCACCCGCGGGGTGTTCAGGGCGTGAGCGAGAACGGCCTCCTCAAGATGAGCGAGCTGGCCGAGGCGAGCGGGGTCAGCTCGGGCACGATCAAGCACTACCTGCGCGAGGGGCTCCTCCCCGAGCCGGTGCGGACCTCGCGCAACATGGCGTACTACCCCCCCGAGTTCGTCGACCGCATCCGCCTGATCAAGCAGCTTCAGGAGGAGCGCTTCATGCCGCTGAGGGCGATCAAGCAGGTGATCGACGAGGATCCGGCCCGAACGCGGGCGCTCGTGGAGCTGGAGGATCGGATCCTCGAGCGCGCGGCGGCAGGCGACGAAACGCGTGTCTCGGCGGCCGAGCTGAGCCGCAGCTACGACGTTCCGCGCGAGGTACTCGACCGGCTGGCCGAGCTGGGGGTGCTCACCCCGGCGAGCCGCGGCTACACGCCGTCCGACGTGAAGATCGTGGAGGCCATCTCACGCTTCCGCGCGGGCGGGTACGAGGAGCGGATCGGATTCACGGTCTACGACACGCTACGCTACAAGCGCGCGCTCGAGGCGCTCGTCGCGGAGGAGGTCCAGGTGCTCATGGAGCGGCTGGCGGGCGAGATGGACACCGACCGCGCCGTCGCCCTGATCGATGACGGCGCGGAGCCGCTGCGCGACCTGATCGCCGCGCTGCACCAGAAGCTGCTCGTGGCCGAGCTGAAGCGCCAGCGCGCGGCGCGGGGCTAGCCGCCGCGCCGCGCCGCGCCGACTACCTAGTTCCGCTTCGCGTAGTCGCCGAACTCGCCGAAGTCCAGGAACACGCACGGCTCGTCGCCCACGACCTCGGCGTCGTGCCCTGGCGGGATCGCGACGGCGTCGCCCGGTCCACACTCGCTCTCGGAGCCGTCGTCCATGAACACCTTCATGCGGCCCGACACGCAGTACCCGAGGTGCGAGACCTCGCAGGAGTCGGTCCCCGCGATCGGCTTGACGTTCGACGACCAGCGCCAGCCGGGCTCGAAGGTGCCGCGCCCGACGGTGTGGCCGCCGAGCTGGAGCACGTCGGCGTGCCCGTTGCCCTCGAACTCGCGCACCTCGTCCGGCGAGTCGAAGCTCTTGACCTCCATGGAAGCCATGGCGTCCCTCCTCTGTAGGGGGTTGAGTCCGATGGGGAAGCTACCACCCGACCTGAGGCGCCGGGGCGCCGGGATAAACTCTGATCGACTGGTCAGTCAACAGGCACGGAGTGATGCGCGCAGCCGCTGTTCAACTCAACTCGACCGCGGATAGGGAACGGAACGCCGCCGCCGCGGACAGGCTCACGCGCGCCGCGGCCGCCGACGGCGCGGAGCTGATCGTCCTGCCCGAGAAGTGGTCCGTGCTCGGCAGCGACGAGCAGATGACGGCGGGCGCGGAGCCGCTCGACGGGCCCTCGATCCGCTGGGCACGCGAGACCGCGCGCGAGCTGGGCGTGGACCTGGTCGCCGGCTCGATCGCCGAGCGGCGGGAGGGCAGCGAGAAGCTCTCGAACACCTCAGTCCACGTGGGACCTGACGGCGAGGTGCGAGCCGTCTACCGCAAGATCCACATGTTCGACGTCGTCGTCGGCGGCGTGGAGTACCGCGAGTCGGCCACCGAGGACCGTGGTGACGAGGTCGTCCTCTCCGAGACCGCGACCGGGATCCCGCTCGGCCTCACGGTCTGCTACGACCTCCGCTTCCCCGAGCTGTACCGGATCCTGGCCGTGCGCGGTGCGCGCGTGATCGCCGTTCCGGCGGCGTTCACGAAGGTCACCGGCGCGGCGCACTGGGAGATCCTCCTGCGCGCGCGGGCGATCGAGAACCAGGCTTTCGTGGTGGCCGCCGACCAGGTCGGACGCTCGGGCGACGGCAAGGAGAGCTTCGGCGGCTCCATGATCGTGGACCCCTGGGGCGAGGTGCTGGCGCGGGCCCCGGACGAGGAGTGCTTCGTGGCCGCGGACCTCGACCTCGGGCGCCAGGACGAGATCCGGTCCGAGCTCCCGAGCCTTGCGAATCGCGTGCCGGACGCCTACCGGTGGCCGGTGGAGGCGCACGCCTGATGGCCGGCCGGGCAGGCGACGGCGTCGACAAGCGGCGGCTCATCCTCGACGCCGCGATCCGGGTGTTCGCGCGCAAGGGCTTCCACCACTGCCGCGTGTCGGACGTGGCCGACGAGGCGGGCGTGGCCTACGGGCTCGTCTACCACTACTTCGATTCGAAGGAGGAGATCCTCAACCGGCTCTTCCTGGAGCGCTGGCAGCTGATGCTCGACGCGATCGTCGAGATCGATTCCCGGCGTGAGGTGAGCGCCCGGGACAAGCTGTACGCGGTCGCGTCGTTCATCATCGACTCCTACCGCCACGAGCCGGAGCTGATGAAGGTGATCATCGTGGAGGTCACCCGCGCGGCCAACACCTTCGGGCGGCTCCACCTGGCCAAGATCCGCGAGGCCTACGAGCTGATCGCGCGGATCGTGGACGACGCGCGCCGCGATGGCTCCTTCAAGTCCGACATCTCGGGGCAGTTCGCCGCAATGTGCTTCTACGGAGCGATCGAGCAGCTTCTCTCCGCCTGGATCTTCGAGCTCGTCCCGCACACGGAGGAGGAGTTCGAGCGTGCCAAGTCGCTCGTCGTGGAGGCCATCTGCGGCGGCCTCGAGAGCGAGCCCGCCCGGGGCCTCAGCACGATCTCTGGTTAGATTCGCCCGCGATGGGCAACGACCTCGCAAAGCGCCTGATGTGGAGCGGTCTGCTCGCCGGAGTCGGCGCCGCGACCACCATCGTGGCGAACAGGATCGCCACCGCGATCTGGCTGAAGCTGTTCGACGAGGATCCGCCCGAGTGACAGACGAGGAGCAGCAGGACACGCGCGAGTCCCCGATCGCGGCGGATAGGCGCGCGGCCGCGACCGCGCCGAGTGCCCCGATCGGGCCCATCGTGGGCGCCTTCCTGGGAGCGTTCGCGGCCGCCAAGGTCCTCAAGCGGCTCAGAGGAGGGAGCGACTGATGAGCGACGATGGGATGACGCCGGCGGGGACGGCCGAGAAGCCGCTGGGCGAGATCGTCTCGGACGTCACCGAGAAGGCGCAGCTCCTCGTGCGCGAGGAGATCGCGCTCGCGAAGGCCGAGGTCTCCCAGAAGGTCTCGCGGATCGCGAAGGGCGCGGCGGCGTTCGGACTGGCCGGGTTCTTCGCGCTGCTGATGGTCATCTTCGCCCTCGACACGCTGTCCTGGGGCCTGGTCAGCTGGCTCAACGTGAAGATCTGGGTCGGCTTCGGGATCACGACAGCCGCCCTCCTGCTCCTCACAGTTCTGGCCGCGCTGTTCGGGATCCGGATGATCAAGAGGGGCACCCCGCCCACGCCCGACCTCGCGATCGCGGAGGCCCAGAAGACGAAGCGCGCGCTCGAGGAGGCGCGCAGCTGATGCCCACTCGCTCGCCCGCCGAGATCCGGCTCTCCGTAGAGGAGACCCGCAAGGAGCTCGAGTACTCGCTGAACGACCTCCAGGCGAAGGTCCGCCAGATCACGGACTGGCGGAGCCAGCTCGTGGAGCACAGACGCGAGGCGATCGTCGGCGCAGCGGTGGCCGGCTTCGTGATCGGCGGCGGGGTGGCCGCCGTGTTCGGGCTGTTCCGTCGCCGCTAGCGGCCGTCGAAGAAGCGCTCGGGGATCGCGCCCACGCCCAGCAGTCCCGGCCCCGTGTGCACGCCCAGCACCGGGCCGATCTCCGAGGTGAAGACCGAGTCGCGACCAAATATCTCGCGGCAGCGGTCGGCCAGGAGCTCGGCTTGGTCGGGCGCCTGGATGTGCTGCACCACCCATGCGTTGGCGTCCGACTCGCTCCGCTGGCGGGCGTAGTCCACCATCCGCTCGAAGGCCCGGCCGCTGGTGCGCACCCGCTCCACCGGCGTGATCTCGTTCTCCACCGAGAGGATCGGCTTGATCTTGAGGGTCGAGCCGATCCAGGCGCTGGCGGCGCCGATCCGGCCGCCCCGCTTGAGGAACTCGAGCGTGTCGATCGCGAACCACATCTTCAGCGACTCGCGTGCCTCCCTCGCGGCCCCGAGGACGTCTGCGCCCGTGGCCGATGGGTCCGCCGCGCGTCGCGCTGCTGCCAGCACGACCAGTCCCAGGCCTCCTGCCGCAGTCGTCGAGTCGAGCACGTGGACCCGCTCGCCGTTCGGCCCGTCGCGCTCGAGCGTCTCCTTGGCCTGCCGCGCCGCGTCGGGTGTGCCGGACAGTCCACCCGCTATGTGGATGGAGACGATGTCGTGGCCCTCGGCCAGCAGCGGCTCGTACACCGCGACGAAGTCGCCGACCGACGGCTGCGAGGTGGTCGGCAGCTCCTCGGCCGACCGGAGCTCGTCGAAGAAGCGTTCGTAGTCCACGATCTCCGCCTCGCGCTCGGTGCGCTCGGTGCCGAAGTTCACGTACAGCGAGACGACGCGGACGCCGTTCGCTTCGAGGACCTCCGACGGGATGTAGGCCGTGGTGTCCGTGACGACGGCGACCCTGGGCATCGGCGGCGGAGCCTACATGGCCATCCAGGGGTGCGGGGGTTTGGAATCAGTCATCTAGCCCGTAGACTGACGCCCGATGGCCCAGTTCGACCGGCAGCAGGTCGCGGCTCGCCTGGACACTCGCCAGCAGGAGATCGAGCATCGCCGGGAGGAGCTCCACCGGAACGGGGACGGGCTCACCAGCGAGCTGGCCGACTACGACCAGCACCCGGCCGACCAGGGCACTGAGACGTTCGAGCAGGAGCTCGACGAGACGACGCTGATCATCCTCGAGGAAGAGGAGCACCGTGTGCGGGAGGCCAAGAAGGCGCTCGAAGAGGGTCGCTACGGCATCTGCGTCGACTGCGGCCACGAGATCCCCAGGGAGCGCCTCGACGCGATTCCGGAGAGCGTCCGCTGTGTGCAGGACCAGCGCCTCTACGAGGCCCGCCTGCGCCAGCGCCGGGTTGGACCCTCTCCGATCTAGGTAAGGGCCCAGCATGGGCAAGACGCTCGTCACGGGCGGCAACGGGTTCGTCGGCGGGGCCGTTGTGCGCCTGCTCGCCGAGCGCGGCGACGACCTGCGGCTGACGCAGAGGCGGCGCTCGCGTCTGGAGCAGCTCAAGGGGATCGAGTACCAGTCGGTGGAGTGCGACGTCCTCGATCGGCCCGCGGTTCGCCGCGCGATGCGCGGCGTCGACCGGGTCTTCCACGTCGCGGGCCTCGTCTCGATGCGCCCCAGCGACGACGAGCGGCTCTTCGAGGTCAACGTGGGCGGCACCCGCATCGTGCTCGAGGAGGCGCTTCGGGCTGGCGTCGAGCGCGTGGTCTACACCTCGAGCGTCACCGCTGTGGGCCCCGCTCCGCCGGGGGAGACAGCCGACGAGCGACAGCTCTTTACCGCCGGGCACCTCGGCATCTCCTACGTGAACTCCAAGCACGAGGCCGAGGTCGAGGCCTTCCGGCTCGCCGCCCAGGGGCTTCCGCTGGTGGTGGTCAACCCCTGCTACGTGTTCGGCGCCGGCGACGCCTACGCGAGGACCACCTCCATCGTGCGCCGCTTCCTGCTCGGGCGGATCCCCGCCTATGTCGGCGGCGCCCTCAACGTGGTCGGCGTGGACGACGTCGCGCGCGGCCACCTGCTCGCCGACGAGGTGGGCGGGCTGGGGGAGCGCTACATCCTCGGGAACCGCAACTACACGCTGGACCGCCTGTTCGCCGACCTCGCCCGCCTGTCGGGCGTTGAGGCGCCCCCGCTGAGGCTGGCGCCCGGTGTGGCGCTCCGGCTCGCGCAGGCGCTCGAGGCCGCCCCCGTACGTCCGCCGATCAGCGTGCAGAGGACGCGATCGAGGACACGGTCTCCTGGTACCTCGACCGCGAGGGCGACCGCCTGGACCGCGCGCGGAGGTCGCAGCCCGTCCAGTGGAAGGCCGCCGCGGCGGCGATCAGGGCCGCCGAGGGAATCGCCGGAGCGGCCGGCAGGCTGTGGCCGCTCGCCGCGTAACCTGGGGGCGTGGCCATCCTCTACCGCTGCCGGACGCCCACCGACCGGCTGTGCGCCTGCGGGAAGGTGGCACGCCGCCTTCGCCGCGCCGACATCGACTACGAGGAGATCCGGGTCCCGGTCCAGCGGCGCCACCGCGACGAGATCGACGAGCTCACCGGCCAGCGCTGGGTTCCCGTCCTGGTCCACGGCGACGAGGTGATCCACGACTCGCGCCGGATCCTCGAGTACATCGACTGGCTGGAGAGCTCGTGGCGGGCCGCGTAACGCTCATCGTCCGCGGGGCGAAGCGCGCCGTCCCGCTCCTGGCAGAGGTCTACCGCCGCTGGGAGCGGCTAACGCCCGAGGAGAAGGAGCGCTACAAGAAGCGCGTCCGCGAGTCCGGCGAGCGCGCCCGCCAGACGGGGGAGCGCGCCCGCGAGCGGCTCCGGCGCGGGCGCCGCTAGCTGAGCCGGTTCTCGATCCCGAGGGGCGCCGACTGCGGCGCGTCGACCGTCGGGGCCTCCGGCTCCGCCTGGGGCTGCGGCACCCCGAGCCGCTCCGCCAGCTCGCCGGTCTCGTACATCTCGGTGACGATGTCGCAGCCGCCGATCAGCTCGCCGTCGACGAACAGCTGGGGGATCGTCGGCCAGTTCGAGATCGCGGACAGCTCCTGCCGGATCCGGGGGTCGGGGAGGATGTCGAGCGCCGCGTACTGAACGCCGAGCTCGTTGAGGGCCCCAGAGGTGCGCATCGAGAACCCGCACGCCGGCTGCTCCGGAGTGCCCTTCATGAACAGCATCACCCGGTTCTCGTCGATGGCCTTCTGGATGAACTCACGGATCTTCTCGTTCGTCATGACGTCCCCTGTGGTGGTGAGGTCTTCAGCGAGAGCGCGTGAATCGGGCCTCCGATCTCGGCTCCGAAGACATCGTAGACGAGGCGGTGCTGCTCGATTCTGGTCAGCCCCTGGAAGCGGTCCGACACCACCTCCGCCCGGAAGTGGTCGCCGCCGCCGGTCAGGTCCTCGACCTCGGCCTTGGCGCCTGGAAGCGCCTTCTCTATGCGCTCCTTGAGCTCCTGGGCGGTCGGCATCCCGGGTCGAGAATAACGAGCGATCTGCCGACTATCATGGTGTCCGTGGTATCGCTGACCG
>VAWV01000109.1:18341-19520 GCA_005883295.1 Actinomycetota bacterium | reverse complement strand
CCTCGGCGCTCACGTTCTTGTCCGCCGCGATCGCAGCCGCGCCCGGCCAGGCCAGCAGCACGATTGCCGTCGCGAACATGAGCGCCGCCCTCCGCATCACACCGTTATATACGCCGAGTGCGCCTAAAGGTTCGGTCAGTCGTGCTTCACGACGCGCACGTCGATGATGGCGATCGGCCCGCTGCCGACGGAGTTCGTGGCCTGAAGCCGGAGCGTCCAGCGGTCGGGCTTCAGCCGCCCGTCGCTCAGCGTGACCGTGTGGTGGCCCTTCGAGAAGTGCCTCACGAACTCCACTATCGGGCCGACGTTGCTCGAGCGTGGCCTGATGTCGGCGCGTACGCGCGCGCCCGTGGAGACGGTGAAGCTGACCTTCGTCCCGACGTGGTGGCACGTCGACGTCCGCTTCGCGCAGAACCGCGACGGGTTGGCCTTGAGGTTGGTCACCTCGGGCACCACGGTGTCTGCGGCACCGGCGAGCGGCACGCAGCAGACGGCGAGGCCGATGAGGGCGGCTGTGATGGCGCCTGCTGCGCGGTGCATCTCTCAGCGATGCCCGGAACATCTAAAAATCAACGTGAGGTAGGTCACTCGAGCGAGACGCCTGCAAGGATTCCCGCCGATGGCACCCCGGGACGTCGTCGACACCGCCGCCGAGGCCGCGGAGCAGGAGCTCGCGCCGCTGATCGTCCGGGAGCCGCTGGCCGGATACCTGGACGCGCGCGGGCTGGGATCCGGTCCAGTCGAGGCGAGCCGCATCGGCGAGGGCCACTCGAACATCACCTATCTGATCGAGCGCGACGGGGAGTGCTTCGTGCTGCGCCGGCCGCCCCGCCCACCGCTGCCACCCACAGCCCACGACGTGCTGCGCGAGGCGCGCCTCCTGACCGCGGTCCAGGACGCCGAGGTGCGCACGCCACGGGTTCTCGACGCCTGCGACGAGGAGTCGGTACTGGGCGTCCCGTTCTACGTGATGGAGTACCTCGAGGGCACCGTCATCACCACCTCGGCGCCGGACCAGTTCGCAAATCCGGAGGAGCGCCGGCGGATCTGCTGCGAGCTGGTGGACGCCCTCGCCGAGATGCACGCGGTGGACTGGCTCGCCTGCGGCCTGGAGGGCTTCGGCAAGCCGACCGGTTACCTCGACCGCCAGCTGCGGCGCTTCGGCGGGCTGTGGGAGAT
>VAWV01000109.1:0-18321 GCA_005883295.1 Actinomycetota bacterium | reverse complement strand
CGGCAACGGGACACCGGCGCACCTGATCGCGAGCTTCGACTGGGAGATGGCCACGATCGGCGATCCGCTGGCGGACATCGGCTACCTGACCGCCACCTGGTCGGAGCCCAGCGACGAGGAGCGGCTCGAGACGATGTTCGACCGCCTCAGCGTGACGCACGCCGAGGGCTTCTTCGCACGCGACGAGCTCATCGCCCGCTACGAGGAGCGGACCGGGCGCTCGATGTCGGACCTGCGCTGGTACCAGGCGCTGGCGCTGTGGAAGGCCGCCGTCTTCATGGAGGGGAACTACAAGCGCTCGCTGGCCGGAACCACAGATGACCCATACCTCGCGCTGTTCGACAAGGGCGTGCCGCAGCTGGCGGAGGCGGCCCACGAGATCACGAAGCTTCCGGCGCCGAGCACGTGAGCGGTGAGCGGCTGCGCCGCACGCTGATCGTCGACTTCGGCGGCGTCCTGACGACGAACGTGTTCGAGTCGTTCCGCGACTTCTGTGAGGCGGAGGGGCTCGAGCCCGACGCGGTGAAGCGGATCTTCCGCGAGCGCGGCGAGGGGCTGAACCTGCTGCGCCAGCTGGAGCGCGGGGAGATCGCGGTCGATGAGTTCTCGGCGCGATTCGGTCCCCTGCTCGGGGTGCGCGAGACGGACGGGATGGTCGAGCGGCTCTTTGCGGGCGTCCAGGCCGACGACCGCATGGTCGAGGCCGTGCGCCGGGTCAAGGAGAGTGGAAGGCCCACCGGGCTGATCTCGAACTCTTGGGGAGGTGTCTCCTACGACCGCGTGGCGACCGACGACCTCTTCGACGCCGTCGTGATCTCCGGAGAGGTCGGGGTCAACAAACCCGAGCCCGAGATCTTCCGGCTCGGCGCCGAGCGTCTCGGGGTCGCGCCAGAGGAATGCGTCTTCGTCGACGACCTGCGGGAGAACTGCACCGGCGCCGAGGCGGTCGGCATGGCCGCGATCCTGCACCGCGGCCCCGACACGACCGTTCCGGAGCTGGAGCGCCTGCTGGGCGTGGATCTGACCTGAGCGCTCCCGTATCCTCCCCGCAAATGGCGCGAATTCCCACGTTCCACGGCGTCTTCGACGCCTGCGCGAACCTGTGGGACATGAGCCTCGGCCCCGGAGTGGCCGACCTCACCCCCGCCCCGAGCTCGATCATCGACGAGGGGCCGCAGCGCACCGTGCACCGCTACCGGCCGACGACGCGCGCGCGGAGACACGCGCCGGTCCTGCTGGTCCCGCCGCTCGCGGCGCCGGCCCGCTGCTTCGACCTGCGCCGCGGCGCCAGCCTGGTGCAGCACCTGGTCGCGCTGGGCTACCCGACCTATCTCGTGGATTACGGCCCGATCGCCTTCAGCGATCGCCAGCTCGGCCTCGAGCACTGGGTGGACGACGTGATCCCGAACGCGGTCGAGGCCGTGACCGAGGACGCCGCCGGCCTTCCCGTGCAGCTGGTCGGGTGGTGCCTGGGCGGGATCATGTCGGTGCTGGCGGTGGCCGGCAACGAGCTGCCGGTGGGCTCCGTTTCCCTGATCGCGAGTCCCTTCGACTTCGCCAAGGTGCGCACGATGGCGCCAATCCGCCGGCTGGCCGAGCTGACTGGCGGCCGGCTGGTGACGGGTCTCTACTCCGCGCTCGGCGGCGCGCCGGCGCCGCTCGTTTCCCTGGGCTTCCAGCTGACCGCGCTGGACAAGCGCGTCACGAAGCCGCTGACGATCATCAGGCACATCAACGACCGCGACCTACTGGCGCACATCGAGGCGGTCGACGACTACATGGCGCACATGCTCGCCTACCCGGGCCGCACGTTCGCGCAGCTCTACCACCGCTTCTTCCGGATCAACGACCTCGCCGACGGCCGCGTGGAGCTCAGCGACCGCACCATCGACATCGCGGATGTGGACGTGCCGGCGCTGGTCGTCGCCGGCACGAACGACGTGCTGGCGCCCGCGGAGGCGGTGCTGGCGGCGGAGGAGCTGCTGACCGGGACCCCGGTCGTCCGGGTGGAGCGTGCGCCGGGCGGCCACCTCGGCGTCCTCACGGGACGTGGCGCGCGCCTTGCCACGTGGCGCTACCTCGACGAGTTCCTCGCCGCGAACGACGTGGAGCAGGCCGCCCTGGGACAGGCCGCGGCTGAGGCCAGCGGGCGCGAGGCGCCGGCGGCCGTGGCCTAGCTGTAGTTCCTACTCCTGCTCGAGGACGGCCTGGACCCGGCGCGTCGCCATCAGCGGCGGTTGCGGTACTTGCGCGGCACGCGGCCGTAGAGCAGCACCGACATCCGCTCGAGCAGCCCGCTCCGGGTCTTCGTGTACGGGAAGTGGTAGAGCTCGCGCTTGGTGGCGAAGCGCGTGACCGCGAGCGCCTGCACCTGGCAGTACTTCTGGATGCCGCCGGGCCCGTGCCTCACCCCGATCCCCGATTCGCCGGAGCCACCGAACGGCAGCTCGGTGGCCGCGTAGTTGATCACCGCGTCGTTCACGCATGCGCTGCCCGCGGTGAGCCTGCGTGCGACGCGCTCGCCCTCGTCGGGGTCGCCTGCGAAGACGCTCGAGTTGAGCCCGTAGCGCGTGTCGTTGGCGAGCTGCACGGCCTCGTCGGCGTCGCGCACCTTCATGATCGGCAGCGTCGGCCCGAACGTCTCCTCGGTCATGATCTCCATCGAGTGGTCGACGTTCGTGAGGACGGTCGGCTCGAAGAACCGGCCCGGTCCGTTGCTCGCCTTTCCGCCCGTGAGTACGTCCGCCCCCTTGTCGACCGCGTCGCGTATGTGGCGCTCGATGATCTCCACCTGCGGGGCGAAGGTCACGGCGCCGAGTTCCACTGACGCCGCGCCGCCCGGCTTGCCCTGACGTAGCTGACGCGTCTTGTCGACCACCTTCTGCACGAACTCGTCGTAGACCGGCTCCTCGACGTAGATGCGCTCCACCGACATGCAGATCTGGCCGCCGTTCGCCATCCCCCAGTAGACGGCGGTGTTGGCGGCGCGCTCGAGGTCGGCGTCGCGGAGCACGATCATCGGGTCCTTGCCGCCGAGCTCGAGTGAGACCGGCGTGAGCGTCTCCGCCGCCCGGGCCATGATCTTCTTGCCGGTCCTGGTCGAGCCCGTGAACATGATCATGTCGGCCCCGTCCACCAGCGCGGCGCCGGTCTCGCCGGTGCCGGTGGCCACCTGCATCACGTCGTCGGGCAGCCCGGCGGCGCGCATGCCCTCGAGCACGAGGAGCGACGACAGCGGCGTGACCTCGCTCGGCTTGAGGATCACCGCGTTCCCGGCCATCAGCGCCGGCACTGCGTCCCCGAAGCAGTTGGCGATCGGGTAGTTCCAGGGCCCGATCACGCCGACGACGCCGTAGGGCCGGTAGCGCAGGATCAGCTTCCGTCCGAACGCGAGCACCGCGTGGGTGCGGACGCGCTCGTCGGCCAGGTACGACGGCGCCTTCTTGGCCCAGAAGCCGAGCGCGTCGGCCGTGGTGAAGACGTCCGCGATGAAGGCGTCCTCGCGCGTCTTGCCGGTCTCGTCCATCACCGTCTTGGCGATGCGCTCGCGGTTGTCCGTCATCCACTTGCGGGCCCGGTACATCACCGCCGCGCGGTCGTCGAAGCTGGCCTCGCCCCAGGCCTTCTGCGCCGCACGGGCTCGCGCGACCAGGGCATGAACCTGCTCGGCGTCCATGTCGGGCAGGTGCGCGATCGTCTCGCCCGTCGCCGGGTTGTCGACCGCGAACGTCCGGCCGTCACCGCCTCCGTTCCGGGAGATATCCGCGGACTGCTGCTCGACGGTCGACATGCGAGACCTCCTGGTTGTCTGCCGGGTCACCCGGCTATGCGCGGATTCTACGGCTGCAGATCAACCCGCTCGATGACCACGGGCTCCACCGGCCGGTCCCGCGCGTCTGTCTCCTGCGATTCGATGGCGTCGACGGCCTCCATGCCCGACGTGACCCGCCCGAACACGGTGTGCTTGCCGTCGAGCCACGGCGCCGCCTCGGTGGTGACGATGAAGAACTGGCTGCCGTTGGTGTTCGGACCGGCGTTCGCCATGGCGAGCGCGCCGCGCACCACCTTGTTCTGGTTGAACTCGTCCTCGAACGTGTAGCCGGGGCCGCCGGTGCCCGTGCCCTCGGGGCAGCCGCCCTGGATCATGAAGTCGCGGATCACGCGGTGGAAGGTGAGCCCGTCGTAGAAGCCCTCTGTCGAGAGCTTGCGGAAGTTCTCCACCGTCTTCGGCGCGTCCTCGTCGAAGAACTCGACCTCCACCGCGCCGTGATTCGTGTGCAGCGTCGCCGTGCTCATCTGGTCGTCACCTCCAGGCGGAGCTCCGTGCCCCGCACTCGCTTGCCCGAAACGTCGTGCACAACGTCCGGCGCCCGATCGGCCGGCACCTCCGCGAAGCTGAACCGCTCGAGCACCCGCACGCCGCTCACGTCCTCGCCCTCGAGGTGCGAGTTGTCGACGATCGCACGGATGATGTCGGCGGGCTCGAGGCCCTGCGCCCGGCCGGCGCCCACCAGCAGCTTCGCCCGCGGCCCGGTGCCGTCGCGGCGCGGCTTGGTGTGCCGCGGCCTGCGCGCCTCGGTCCGCTCGCGCGGCTCGGGTGGGCCGCCGTTCGCCGACCAGGGAACGATGTCGGTGTTGGCGTGTCGCTCGATTGCCGTGAGGTCGCGGCGCTGCCTCGGCGTGATCAGCGTGATGGCGCGGCCAGAGCGGCCCACGCGGCCGGTGCGCCCGATGCGGTGCACGTAGACGTCGGGCGAATTGGGGATGTCGTAGTTGACCACGTGGCTCACGCCGGAGATGTCGAGCCCGCGCGCCGCGATGTCAGTCGCGACCAGCAGCCGCTCGCGACCGCCCTTGAAGGCGATCATCACGCCGTCGCGGGACCCCTGCGACATGTCGCCGTGGAGGGCCTTCACCCGCACGCCGCGATCGCCCAGCGCCCGAGCCAGGCGGTCCGCCCCGATCTTCGTGCGCACGAAGACGATGGCCTGGTCGGGCCGCTCGGACTTGAGCACCCGAGCCAGCGCCTCGGGCTTCTCGCGATCCGGGACCTCGACATAGAACTGGTCGACGGTGTCGATCGTGAGCGTGGCGGCGCGGACCCTGATCATCACCGGGTCGTACATCCGCTTCTCCGCGAGGCGCCTGATCTCCGGTGGCATCGTCGCCGACCACAGGCTGGTCTGACGGCCCGACGGGCAGCGCGACAGGATCGTCTCGACGTCCTCCAGGAAGCCGAGGTCCAGCATCTCGTCCGCCTCGTCGAGGACCACGAAGCGGGACTCGGTGAGCACGAGGTGGTGACGCCGCATCATGTCCATCACCCGGCCGACGGTCCCGACCACCACCTGTCCGCCCTGGCGCAGGAACGAGGCCTGGTCGCGGATCGGCGCACCGCCGAAGATCGCCACCACCTCCACGCCCTTTCGCTCGCCATACGCGCGCAGGGCCTGGGTCACCTGGATGCAGAGCTCGCGGGTGGGGGTCAGGACCAGCGCCTGCACCTCGGCGTTCTCGGGCTCGATGAACTCGAGCAGCGGCAGCCCGAAGGCGGCCGTCTTGCCGGTGCCGGTCTGAGCCTGGCCGATCACGTCGCGGCCCGCGAGCATCGCGGGGATCGCCTGCTCCTGGATCGGAGTCGGCTGGTCGTATCCGAGATGAGCGAGCGCCTCGAGCTGCGGCTCGGACAGCCCAAGCTCGGCGAAGGTGGCCATAGGTATGAGGTTAGGAGGCTACGCGCCCGGGTCCAGGAGCAGCTTGCCCGTCGTCCTCCGGGCCTGCAGCTCCTCGTGCGCGCGCCGCACCTCGGACATCGGGTAGATGCCGCCCACGACCACCCGGAACTCGCCGCGGGCCGCGCGATCGAGCAGGTCCGCAAGCGGCCCGGTGAGCATCTCCGGGCGGGCCAGGAGGTGCATGAGCCAGAATCCCACCACGCTGCGGCTCTTACGCATCAGCGCACCGGTGGCCACCTCGTTCGGCTCCCGGCTGGCGATCCCGTAGGCCACGATGCGCCCGAACGGCGCCAGCGCCTTCAAGCAGCCGTCGAACGTCGCGCCGCCGGCCATCTCCAGGACGACATCCACCTGCCGCCCCTCATTCGCGTCGATGAGGGCCTGGGTGAGATCTTCCGATGCCGGGTCCACCGCGGCGTCGGCCCCGAGCTCGAGCGTGAGCTGCCGCTTCTCCTCGGAGCTCGCGGTGGCGATCACGCGGCCCGCGCCGAAGGGCTTTGCGAGCTGGACCGCCAGGCTCCCCACCCCGCCCGCGCCCGAGACGACGACCACGCTCTCGCCCTTCTGGAGCTTCGCCGAGGTTCGGTACAGGTGCCAGGCGGTCAGGCCCTGGATGAGCAGGGCCAGCGCGGTCCCGTCCTCCACGCCGTCGGGGATCGGGAACGTGGTGGCCGTCGGAGCGACCGCGTACTCCGCGTAGCCGCCGCTGCGCAGCATGGCCACCACCCGGGTCCCCTCCGCCAGGTCGCCCGCGCCGCGCTCCACGACGCCCGCCACCTCCCCGCCGGGTATCAGCGGCAGCTCGAACCGCGCCAGGTAGGAATTCTCGCGCTGGTGCGTGTCGGCGAAGTTGATCCCCGCGTGGGAGACGCGGATCAGAACCTCATCCGGACCTGGCTCGGGCCGCTCCACGTCCGCGAGCTGGAGCACGTCGAGGCCGCCGAACTCCGTGATCTGCACCGCGCGCATGGCCGGCGGAGGTTAGCCTGCCCCGCCCATGAGCCTGGTCGTCATCGGATCGATCGCGTTCGACTCGGTGCGCACGCCGTTCGGTGAGCGCGAGCGCATGCTCGGCGGATCCGCGGTCCACTTCTCGCTCGCGGCCAGCTTCTTCACGGAGGTGCGGGTGGTCGGCCCCGTGGGCGACGACTTCGGCGACGCCGAGTACGCCGTGCTGCACGAGCGCGGGGTCGACACGAGCGACATCGAGCGCGTTCCAGGAGGGCGCACCTTCTTCTGGGCGGGTGAGTACGGCTACGACTTCAACACCCGCGACACGCTCGACACCCAGCTGGGCGTGTTCGGCGAGTTCGACCCCAAGCTGTCCGAGGAGTCGCGCGCAGCGGAGATGCTGTTCCTGGGGAACATCCAGCCCGACCTCCAGTACGAGGTGCGCCGGCAGTGCGACCGGGCGCGGCTCACCGGGCTCGACTCGATGAACCTGTGGATCGAGACCACCCGCGAGTCGCTGTTGCGCGTGGTTGGCGACGTGGACCTGCTCTTCCTCAACGACATCGAGGTTCGCGAGCTGATGGAGGAGCCCAACCTGGTGAGGGCCGCCCGCGCCATGCTGGAGCTCGGTCCCCGTGCCGTGGTCGCCAAGCAGGGCGAGTACGGCGCGTCGCTGTACGCGGCCGACCGCTTCTTCTCGATGCCGGCCTACCCGCTCGAGACCGTCCGCGACCCGACCGGCGCCGGCGACAGCTTCGCCGGCGGCTTCATGGGCTACCTCGCGTCGCGCGGCCCGGACGCGAGCGAGGACGACGCCGAGCTCCGCCGCGCGATGACCTACGGCTCAGTGCTGGCCTCGTTCAACGTGGAGGAGTTCGGAACCGACCGCGTGCGCCGCCTGGAGCGCGACGAGATCGACGCCCGCTACGAGGAGTTCCGGGCGATGACGGAGATCAGCTCGGCGCCGATGCGCTAGCCAGCATCCTGGGTTGTCGGCGCATCGTGCCTACTCGCGGAACGCATCTCCGCGCGCGTATGCCTCTCGCGCGCGGAGATGGTCCTGCTCCCACGCGTAGCGGGTGTGGTGGTAGCGGTAGCTGATCAACTCGACCGTCACTCCGTGCTCCCGCCAGCGGCAATCCACGCGACGCTCGGTCGCGACGATGTTCGTTTCGGGGACGGGAAGTTTCTCCTCTCCAAGTCGCTCGAGGAATCCCCGTTCGAGCTTGCTGAGGCTCACCTGAACATCGCCCCAGAGGACCCGTCGGAGCTTTCCCGCACCAGGGCTACGAGGCCGACGGACGAGGACGACCTCCACTTGCGGCGGAGTCGTGCGGTACCGGACGTCGGCCTCGTGACAGACGCGGATCAGCTCGTCGATGTCGAGAACCGCTGCGATGTCCACGAGCGTCCGCGGCACGGTAGTGATGGCGATGCCCCGAAGCATCGCGCCGGTCCATATGTCGACACCGCCGCGTCTTGACGCCCTCGATGCGCCGCTCTGTGTGTGCGACGACCTCAGGCGGTGGGACAGGCCTTTTGAGGATGCCGTAGAGGTACGCCGCCGCCCGTCCGCACAGGAGGGCACCGTCTCCGCAGGCCCGCACCGCGGCCAGATACCGCGCTTCGAGGCTCGGCGCTCTGTGTCCGACTCGGTAGACGCCCTTGTACTCGGTGAGGAGAGTTCCCTTGCTCACCCGCCTCTTTATCGCGCCCTCCGAAACACCGGCTCCGAGGAGCTCGGCGCGAGTGACGATTCCGTGCGAGCCAGCGGCGATTCGCGCCAGTTCTTGCTCCACTGTCCTGCCCGCGGGCCGCATACCGACCCGTAGGCAGGATTGCTCGGGAATTCGCCCCCTCCGCGGGGCGCGGCGCCTAGCGGTCCGCCGTTATGCGCGGGAACTGCGTCGCCTTTCCGCGGAAGCGGAGCGGCTTCTGGACCACGCACGGCGGGGTGCTGTCGCCGCCGCTCGGGTTCCCGGCGTTCCTGCAGTCGAAGGCGAGCTCGAAGGTCCTCAGCAGGTTCATGTGCCCGGGGAGCGGATAGGGGTTGTGGCGGTTCGACCCGAGTCGCTTGGCCTGGGCGACTGCGGCCTCCGAGCTGAACGGGACCAGCGCGCGCAGGTAGTGGAGCCGCGGTCCGCCCGCCACCTGCGACTCGGAGGCCTGGAATGCCGCCGCCACGCTCGAGATCTGCGAGACGACCTCGGCCTTGTAGAGGGCGAGGTAGTCCACGAGCGGCTGCGCGTTCCGCAGCACCGGGACCAGGATGTCGAACAGCGGCCGCGACGCGTGGACTATGCGCGTCGTGGCCGGGAGCCCGGTGCGCGACGCGGTCACCAGCCGGTCCACGTCGCGGAAGGTGGCGCGGAGCTGCGGGGCCAGGATCGACGTGTCGATCAGCGCCGGGGCGAGGGCCCGGGCGCCGGGACGCAGCGCCTGGATCACCGGGCCGGCCTCGACGGCGAGCGACCGCAGCTGGACCAGGGTCGGTTGCAGCTCCGCGAGCGTGGTCGGGAGGATTCGCACGGTGTCGGCCAGGTCGCGGTCGCGGGCGGCGGTCGTCGAGAGGACCCGGTTGCCGGCGAGCACCAGCGCGGACAGCTCGCCCTGGCGCCGCCCGAGCGCGCCGAACACGGTGCCGGTGTCGCGCACCAGCCTGGTGACGGCACGGTGCTCGGAGTCGAGCGTGCGGAGGAGCGTGGTGGTGTTGTCCCCGAAGGCGGACAGGTTCCCGAGTGCGTCGTTGATGTCCTGCCCCCGCGCGGCCAGGCCGTCCGCGAACGCGCGGAGCAGCTTCTGGAAGTCGCGTCGGGTCCGGGCGTCGAGGGCGCGCGTGATCTCGTCGAGCTCGGTCGTCGACGCGATCTGGCCGTTCGGCAGGGTCCCGTTGTCAGGGAGCAGGCCGAGGCGACGGTCGCCGGGCGAAAGCTCCACGTACGTCTCGCCGAGCAGCGTCTTCTGCCGCAGGATCGCCCTGGTGTCGCGCGGGACGGGCGCGTAGCGGCGGTCGATCTGCATGGTCACGCGTGTGCGGCCCGAGGTCTCGACGGTCTTGACCACATGCCCCACGGTCACCCCGGAGATGCGGACGTCGGCAGTGTCCGCGAGCTGGGTGGCCTCGTTGAAGTTCGCGGACAAGTGGTAGCCGACAGGCGCGAGCGGCGAGGCGCCCCCGAACGACTTCCAGATGTACGTGAGGATCAGGAAGCAGGACAGGGCGAAGACGACCATCACCGCGATCTGGGGAAGTGAGGGCGCGCGCTTCTGCATCAGCCTGTGCCCTGGGCAGATCGGCACCTGGGCGAACGGAGCCAGCGCGGGGTTGGCCGCAAGCACGGCGCCGAACGTGGAGCAGCCGAACATCACCAGCCCGCGCCACGCCACGCCGTGCGCGTCCTCCACCGCCAGCACCGAGTTGCCGTCGTGGATGTACCAGGCCAGCCAGAACAGGAAGCCCTCCTCCGGACCCGGCGGGTTGTAGCCGAGCTCGTTGACCGCCCGGTTGAGGACGCGCGCGACGTCGACCAGCGGTGGCGTGACAGCGCCGATGCGGTCGACGGATGGCCGCAGCTTGGCCAGGAGCGGCGTGGCGAGGCGCACCAGCGGCCGCAGCCTGTAGCGCACCACCGGCGTCGCGTCGCGGAGCAGCGGCCTGGCCTGCACGAGCGCCGGCGCCAGCTGCCGTGCCACCGGCCGCAGGCGCTCGAGCGCCGGGCCCGCGTCGTCCGCGAGCGAGTGCGTCGCGGCCAGGGCGGTGCGCGTGGCGTGCAGCGCCCCCGGTAGCTGGGCGACCGCCGCCTGGAGGTCGGCGTCGCGGTGGGCGAGCGTCCCGAACACGGTCGACGAGCTGTCCACCAGGCTCGCCAGCTCGCGGTCCTTCGACGCCGCCGCGGCGGCCAGCAGCCGCAGGTTCGACACCAGTCGCTTGACCTTCGCCCGGCGGTCGGCGATCGCCTGGCTGATCCGCCGGCCCTGCTCGAAGGTCGGCTGCGAAGCCCGTAGCACGCGCCGCAGGTCGGCGCCGCGCCCGGCGAGCCCCGGCCCACCCGCGTTCACGAACGCCTCCAGGTAGCGGCGGGTGTCCGAGTCGAGCGCCGCGAGCACCTGGTCGGGGTTCACGTTCGGGCGCGTGTTCTCGATCGGGAGGGTGTCGCCTTCGTGCAGCCGGCCGCCGTTGGGCAGTGCGGGATCCGGATGACCGGGATCCATCTCGATCGCCATGTCGTTGAGCCCGGTCTTCGGCCGGAGCTGCAGGTGGGCGTTGCGGTAGACGTGGCCCAGGTCGTCGCTCGTGAGGTTCATCCGCACGACGGCGACCCCGTTCTTCAGCGTCACGCCGCCGATGTCGCCCACCTGGACGCCGGCCACGTCCACGGTCTGGCCCTGGCCGGGCGCGACCGATTGCGCGTTCTCGAACTCCGCGTAGATCGTGGTCTGGTGCTGCCACGGAAAGCGGAGCCGCTCGTGCACCGACACGTACAGCGTGACCGCGGCCGAGAGGAAGACCATCGCGATCATCGCGACGATGTGACCCAGGTAGCGGCGCAGCATCTCCCTGGTTCGCGTGCTCATGGGATCCCCGTGGAGGTCTCGCCGGGACCGGTGGCCGCCTGCAGGTTCGGCGGCTTCTGCGTGATGCACGGGACGTTCGGCTTGAACGGGGGCAGCCCGGTCGAGGGCTTGCGGGGCCGCGAGCCGAGGATCTTGTTCTCGGTTATCGCGACCAGCGGCTCGGTGAGGCCGGACACCTGGCCCGTCGTGATCGTCTGGTCGCCGAAGCCGGCGTGGTACCGCACCGCCTGGCCGTCGCCGTCGAAGTTCTGGATGGCGCTCGCCAGCCCGACCCAGCCGTGGAACAGCTCCGAGTAGACCGGGTACGGCGCGGTGTGGTCGCCGTCCTTGATGATGCTCTTGCCCGGCGGGAGCACGTTGCGCCGCGCGCACTCGGTGACCGGGTAGAGCAGCCCGAGGAGCGTCCGAAGCGGAGGCTGGAGGCGGGCCAGCGAGCGGATCGCGGGGTCGCCCACGCGAATTAGCTCGGGCAGCTCGGGCGGTGACAGCAGTCCCTGGAGCTGGGCGAGCAGCGGGTTCGCCAGGCGGAGCGTGGCCGGTGCCTCATGGAGCGCCGGGCGCACCTCGCGGGCGATCGCGCGCGCGGTGGGGAAGAGCTCGTTCAGCTCCACGAAGGTGGGCAGCGCCTCGCGCAGGACGCCGGCGAACTCGGGCATCGAGGCCGCCAGCGCCTCGCGGCGTGCGGCCAGCGCCTCGGCCGTCCGGTCGAGGGCGGTCACCAGGTCGGCGAGCTCGGCGCGGTCGGGAGCGAGCGAGCGCGCCGCCCGTTCGGCGTCCGCTATCAGGAGCGACAGGTCGTGCGGGCGCTCGCCTCGCACCGCCTCCCCCGCGATCGCTCCCTCCCGGAACGCCGGCGCCCACTCCTTGACGTTCTGGCTGAGGGCCGCCGCGCCGCCGTGGTCGAGCGTCAATGCGAGCTCGTGCACGATGCGGACCAGGTTCTGACGCGTCCCCTGCTGCAGCGAGTCGAGCACCTGGTCGAGCTGCACGGGGATCGCCGTCGCCGAGAGCGGGATCGTGTACCCCGAGTGCACGGTCGGCGCCGCCGGCGTGCCGGGCCGCAGGTCCACGAAGAAGTTCCCCTCGAGGAAGATCCGGGGGCGGACCTTGAGCGTGGCGTCCGAGTGGATCGGGAGGGCACTGTCGTCGAGGTTCATGGTCACGATCGCGGTGCCCCCCGGGCCGCGCTCGACGTCCGCGACCTTTCCCGCCTCGATCCCGGCGATCCGCACAGGCGTGCGCGAGTGGAGCTCGTTCCCCGAGCGCACCACGGCCCTGAGCTGGAAGCTCGACTCCCAGGGCAGCGACCCTCCGAACGCCAGGTAGACCGCGAGCGCCATGATCCCGATCGCGATCAGGCCGGCCCGGAACGGCGGGATGCTCCGGACGATGCGGTCCAAGCGCCTCACCGCGCCGACCCTCCCGGCGGGCTGATGTTCTCCGTGTAATGCGCCTTGGTGCCGGGCGCGTGCCCGATCACCCTGGTGCCCGGCTTGTACGGCTCGTTGCCCGCCTCGCAGAGGCCGTGCTGACCCGGCGCGGCCGTGTACGGGTACGGGTTCGCGTGGAGGTCCGGAGCCGCGCTCGAGCGATATTGCTCCTGCCCGGGGTTCGCGATCGTCAGCGTCCGGAGCCAGTTCCCGGCAGCGTCGCCCTCCGAGACGGTCGAGGCGATGTTGCGGAGGTAGACGGCGAGGTAGTTGCAGCTGGTCTGGATCGGGGCCACGAAGCGCAGCACCGGAAGCAGGGAGGTCAGCGCCACGCGCAGCCGGCGCAGGGTGCTCCTCGCGAGCGGGTCGGACGAGAGCAGGTAGACCTCCTGCAGCGCGGCGCGCAGCCGGTCGGAGAGCCCGCTAGCCCGGCGCAGGACCGGGATCCCGGTCTGGAGCGCGGCGTGGAGGCGGGCCGCGGCGTCGGGCAGCACCACCACCCCGGGCCGCAGATCCTGCACCAGGAACCGCGCCTCGCGCAGCACCGGGCCAACCACGGCGAGCGTCTGGATGCCGACGAGCTCGGTGTCGGGGAGCTCGTCGAGCGTCGCGCCGAGAGAGGGCGAGACCGACGCGAGCGCCGCGAACGTCCGGTCCGCCGCGCCCACGAGCGAGCCGAGCTCGGCCGACACCGGGCTGACCTCCTGCGCCACGCGGGCCAGCGCGTGCAGCGCCGGGCGCAGCCCGGTGCGCGGGTCCGAGAGGTTGCGTGCCACGTGATCGAGGTGCAGCACGAGCTCCGGCAGCGCGCCGACGAACGCGTTGACGTCCTCGCCGCGGCCCGCCAGCGCCGGCCCGCCCTGGTCCAGTGCGCGCTGTGCGGAGAGCCGCGTCTGGGCGTCGAAGGTGTTGATGACCTGGTCGAGCTCGACCGTGTCGCGGGCCCGGGACAGCGGGAGCGTGCCGCCGTCACGGACAGGCCGCCCATGCCGCCCCGGAACGAGCTCCAGGTACTTGAGCCCGAGCGGTGACCGCGGCCGGACCGTGACCTGCGAGTCGTCGCGGATCGGCTGGATGAGCTTGTCGAGCTTGAGGCTGAGCTTGGCGTACGCCCGGGGCCCCGTCGTCTCGGCCACGATCCGGTCGATCACGCCCACCCGCTTGCCGCCCGCGCGCACCTCGTTGCCCTCGACCAGGGAGGCGGCGTTCGGGACCTCCGCGGTGACCCTGTACGTGGGGACGAAGGGGAGCCCGGAGTTGGCGTTGTAGGCCAGGAAGACCGCGACGGCCGTGACCAGCACGGTCACCGTCCCGATCAGGATCGGGCTCCCCGCGATGCTGGGTGCCTGGCGGCTCCTCATGGTTGGAGGAGCCAGTCGAGGAGCTGGGACGAGGGTCCGGGCGGCGGTCCGCCGAGGTTCGGGAGGTGGCCCTTGACGGCGTCGAGGGCCTGCTGCGCGATGCCAACCGCCCCTGAGCGGCCACGGCGGCCCGACCGTCGACCCGCGCCGCCGGAGCCCGCCCCGCCGGTCCCGGGGGAGAGCGGCCCGGTGGCCGCGCTGCCGGAGCCCTGCCCCGCGGCCGCCCGGGCCGCCGCAGCGGAGCTCCCGCCGAAGGCCGCGAAGTGTGCGTTGCAACCACTGGCCGGGTGCTCCGCGTACTGCTGGCAGGCCCCCGAGATCTGGTACGAGGGCAGGATGTGCGAGACCTTGTCGAAGCGTGACGAGGCCACGGCGCCGTAGAAGACGAACGGCCCGAGCGCCTCGATCACGTGGCGGTCGCGCAGCGAGTCGACGAGCGGCCGGGCGATCTTCACGGTGGGTACCAGGAGCCGCGCGACCGGATCGAGGAGGTCCGCCACCGGCAGGCTCGCGCGCACGGCGCGAATGCCGGTGACCGACAGCTCCGACAGCTTGACCAGGGTCGGCCGAGCGGCGTCGGACAGGGGCTGCACGTCGCCGAGCAACGCCTGCACCTGCGGCGCGGCCGCCCCGAGCGCGACCATCACCGGCCGGGCCTCCGTGGCCAGGCCGGCGAGGTCCTCCATCGACGGCTGGAGCTCCGACAGGAGTGGCGGGAGCCGGTGCACCGCGAGGTCGAGCTCGCTCGCGTGGCCGGCCGTAGTGCTCGAGACCGCGTCCGCCCGGGAGATGAAGTCGGCCACCTGGCCGCTCCTGCGCCCCAGCTCGCCAAGCACCCGATCCGATGCGTCGATCAGCCGGCCGAGCGTGTGCCGCTCGGAGTCGAGGATCGCGAGGGTGCGGTTGGCCTGCTCGAGCGCCGGGTTGGCCCGGCGGATCGCGGCGTTCAGCTCCTCGGGCCGGCCGGCCAGCCCGGCGCCGAGCTCGTTGACGACGATCGACAGCCGCTGCCGCAGCGGCAGCCGCAGCGCCGTGAACACCAGGTCCAGATCCACCGGGGAGTGCGTCCGGGCCACCGGGACCGTGGGGGCGCTGCCGCCGTTTCGCCCGAGTGCCCCGGCCGACGGGTCGCCCGGCTCACACTCCACGAACTTCTCCCCGATCAGGCTCTGCGGCCTGATGCTGCACTCGGCGTTGGCACGGAACGGCGCAAAGCCGGGATCGATCCGCATCTCCACTCGCGCCTTGCGGTCCGGGGTGAGCTTCACCGCGGCCACCTGGCCCACCCGGGCGCCCGCGATCTTCACGTCCTGGCCCGAGATCAGGTAGTCCGCGTTGTCGAAGATCGCGTCGACCCGGTAGTTGCCGGAGGTCCCGCTCACGCCGAGCGTGACGAGGGCGACCGCCGCGGCCGCAAGCAGGACTCCCAGCGCGGCCAGCCGCCTCATCGCGCGTCGTCCGCCGGGTTGCAGGGGAAGCCGTGGCCCGGGTGCCACGGGTTCGACTTGTCCTGGGCGGGCTGCGTGGCCGCGCCCGGGCAGCGGGCGACGACGCCCTTGCGGTAGCCGGTCAGCCCACCGACCGTCGGCGGCTGGGGCACCAGCTGGCCCTGGTTGTTGAGCGAGTAGCCGGACCCCTGGAACGAGATCCGGGCGAAGTGGCCGTTGGCGTCGTAGTAGATCGACCCGGCGCCGCCGTACCCCTCGACCTGGCCGCCCACGAAGTCCGGCCCGTAGGCGCGCAGGTGCTCCACGATCGGCAGCCCGTCCTTGGTGGTGGCGACCCCCGACCGGAACGCGGACACCGCCCTGGCGGCGACCGACGGCATCGTCTGAACCACGCCGAGCAGGTCCTCCGGACCGGGCCGGTCGATCAGGCTTCGAAGGGCGGGGATCACCCTCACGCCGGACTCGGCCACCGGCTGGAGTCGAACGAGGGTCTCGTTGAGCAGCGGCGCGACCGGCCTTGCGTCGCGAACCGCGGGGCGCAGGTCCCCGATCGCGCCGCGCAGGTTCACGAACGTGGTGTTGGCCTCGCGGAGCGCCGGGGGCAGCAGCCGGAGGCTCTGGTCGAGCGCGGCGGTCTGGCTCGCGATCGCGCTGAGCGTGCCGCCGGCGGCGGGCACCAGGCGCTCGAGGTCGGCGGAGCGCGACGCCACCGCCCCCACCACGTCCGCGGACTCGAGCAGGAAGCGCTCGAAGGCCGCCTGGTCGCGCACCACCTCGCCCGTGGTCGCCGCGGTCTGCGCGAGCGCGGGGTTGAGGTCGTACATGGCCTGGTTGAAGGCCCGAGCCCGGGGAGACAGCGCGCCGCTGAGTCCCTGCACCACGCTCCGCAGGTCGGCGAGGGTTCGCGGGTCGAGTGAGTTCAGGAGCGCGTCGAGGTCGACCTCCGACTGGCTGTTGTCGGCCGGGATCTCGCCCCCGTCCTTGATCTCGGCTCGGTTGTTCGGGCCCGGGCTCAGCGCCACGTAGCGGCCGGCGATGCTCGCCAGGCCCACCGAGCGGATCTCCACGCGGCTGCCCTGGTGGAGCGGTGCGAGGCTGTCGTCGTCGATGCTCAGGGTCACGCGCGCGCGCGCGTGGTCATCGAGCTCGATGTCGGTGACCGACCCCACCGGGACCCCGCCGACCTTCACCTGGTCGCCGCGCACGAGCTGGCTCGCGTTCTGGAAGACCGCGTGCACGCTGTATCCGCCGCCGGCGCCGAACAGGAGGAACGCGACGATCAGCACCGCGAGCCCGATCGCCGCGGCCGTGATCAGACGAGCGGCGACCTGCGACCGCCTCCGCACCGGCACCACAGACTCCTCCCTTGGACCCTCAGCAGCGCGGGGCGAAGGTAACGAAGCGCGCGTTGCGGCGCGCCGCTCGAACCGATCCGGCGGGAGCGCTTGCTAGGCGGCCGCGGCGAGTCTGCGCACGCGCTTGTCGGCGCTGCGGGCGGGCGGGAACTCCCGCATCACGCGCGGCAGAACGGGCAGGAGCGCGGACAGGACGGTGCGGCCGGCGCCGAACAGGAGGAACGCGACGATCAGCACCGCGAGCCCGATCGCCGCGGCCGTGATCAGACGAGCGGCGACCTGCGACCGCCTCCGCACCGGCACCACAGACTCCTCCCTTGGACCCTCAGCAGCGCGGGGCGAAGGTAACGAAGCGCGCGTTGCGGCGCGCCGCTCGAACCGATCCGGCGGGAGCGCTTGCTAGGCGGCCGCGGCGAGTCTGCGCACGCGCTTGTCGGCGCTGCGGGCGGGCGGGAACTCCCGCATCACGCGCGGCAGAACGGGCAGGAGCGCGGACAGGACGGTGCGCGAGGCGCCGAACAGGCGGCGCCGGGTGGGGCTCCAGGGAAGCCCGAGCTCGTCGCGGAGCCGCTGGGGCAGCAGGCCGACCGTGGCGATGCTCACCGCCTCGACCACGGGGCGGAGCACGAACGGGAGGTCCGGGCGGAGAGTGGCGTCGACCACGTCGCGCAGCGCGTCGGTGACCGCGATGCGATCGCTCGCCAGCATGTCCCCGAAGTAGTCGTTGAAGTCGGCCAGGGTGGCGGGCTGGTGGTTCCGCGGGACCCCGAACTGCTCACCCAGCAGCTTCTGCTCCTCGTAGTAGGCCCGTTGCTGCTCGATCGACAGCTCATCCACGTACCGGGTGTACACGTCGAGCGCGGTGTGCACGAGCGTTGCGTGGACCCACATCAGGAGATCGGGATCGCGCGCGTCGTACGGCGTCCCCGCCGGATAGCGGCCGCCCGGCTCGCGTGTGACCCCGTGCACCCGGCCGTGCACGTGCCGGATGCGCGCGGCGGCCTCCTCGGCCCCCTCGATGCTGCCGAACACGATCTTGGTCGTGAGGTCGAGCGTCCGGTAGAGGCGGCCCCACGGGTCCTCGCGATAGTTCGAGTGCTCGGCCACCCCTGCGGCCACCAGCGGATGCGCGACCTGGAGCACGAGCGCCGCGCCGCCTCCCAGGAGCAGGACGCCCTCCCGGTTCACTCGCCACGTGAGCGAGCCGGGGCCGAACAAGCCCGCATCGCTCATGGCCGGCAGCGTACAGAGGCTCCCCGCTCAGGGCGCCCCCCATCCCGGGGACAGCCGTTGCGCATCCAGCGGCAGCGGGTACCATGGCGCCAAATGAGCGGGGGAGCCTGGATGTTCATCTGGATGATGGTGGCCCTGAAGGTCCCCATCGCCGCCCTGCTGTGGATCGTCTGGTGGTCCTCGAAGGCGCCCGAGCCGCAGGAGGAGGAGCCCGCGCGCATCGAAAGGCATCC
>VAWV01000108.1 GCA_005883295.1 Actinomycetota bacterium | reverse complement strand
TGCTCACGGTCGTGCTCTCCGCGATGATCAACGCCAAGTTCGAGCACACCGAGCACGCCAAGACGGGCGCCGCCGCGCACGGCAAGCCCTAGCTGCGCGAGCCGGACGGCCTGGGGCTCCCGTCCGTCACAATCCGGGTAATAAGCGCACCGAGGAGACCGGATCGAGGAGACCCACATGGCCGACGAGCAGACCCAGGCGAGCAGGGACGGCGGTGGAGTAGCCACGGCGGAGGACACGCTTACCGTCACGGACAACCGCACGGGCGAGACCTACGAGGTCGAGATCACCGATGGCACGGTGAAGGCGATGGACTTCCGCCAGATGAAGGTGGATGAGAACGACTTCGGCCTCATGACCTACGACCCGGCGTTCACGAACACCGCGTCCTGCCGAAGCGAGATCACCTACATCGACGGCGAGGCCGGGGTCCTGCAGCACCGCGGGTACTCGATCGAGGACCTCACGGAGCACTCCTCGTACCTCGAGGTCGCTTACCTCCTCATCCACGGCGAGCTGCCCACGAAGGACCAGTACGACGAGTGGGAGCACGAGATCACGATCCACACCTACGTGCACGAGAACATCAAGCGCTTCATGGAGGGGTTCCGCCACGACGCCCATCCGATGGGGATGCTGCTCTCCACGGTGGGCGCGCTCTCCACGTTCTATCCCGGTGCGAAGGACATCAACGACGA
>VAWV01000107.1 GCA_005883295.1 Actinomycetota bacterium | reverse complement strand
GCGTCATGAAGCCTCAGGAGGTACACGACATGGCCGACGACCTGCTGGTCGAGTTCGTTGGGAACACGCGCGAGGAGCTCTTCAACCTGCGCTTCCAGCACGCCACCGGCCAGCTCGAGAACACCGCCCGGCTTGGGCAGGCAGGGCGCGACCTGGCGCGCGGCCTGACCATCGCACGCGAGCGCGGCATCGACGTGGACCGCGAGCTGAAGAGGCAGCGCGAGAATGGCTGACCAGCAGACCGTGATGGACGCGGTCGAGGCGCGGCAGGAGCGCCGGCGGCAGGGTGCCGCCGAGCGCAGCCGCTGGCGCAAGAAGCGACGCGAGAAGGACCGCGCGAAGCGGGCGCAGCAGCCCGCCCCCAGCGTCCAACCGCCGCGGGAGCACGGGCCGGGACGGCCGAAGACGCGTCAGGGCGTGGTCGTCTCGGCGAAGCCCGACAAGACGATCACGGTCCGGATCGACCTGACCCGTCGCCACCGCCACTACAAGAAGATCGTGCGCGGGTCGACCACCCTGCACGCCCACGACGAGCGCAACGAGGCGCACGAGGGCGACACCGTGCGCGTGATGGAGAGCCGGCCGCTGAGCCGGACCAAGCGCTGGCGGCTGGTGGAGATCCTGGAGAGGGCGAGGTAGGGACGGCACGCGATGATCCAGCCCGAGACGCGACTCCGGGTCGCCGACAACACCGGCGCGCGCGAGATCCTCTGCATCCGCATCCGCGGCGGCTCCAAGCGCCGCTACGCGGGCGTGGGGGACATCATCGTCGGCACCGTCAAGCAGGCCATCCCGCACGGGTCCGTGCGTAAGGGCGAGGTCGTGAACGCCGTGGTCGTCCGCACCCGGAAGGGGTTCGGCCGCGACGACGGCACCTACATCGCCTTCGACGAGAACGCCGCGGTGCTGATCGACCCCCAGAACAACCCGCGTGGCACCCGCATCTTCGGGCCGGTCGCGCGCGAGCTGCGCGAGCGCAACTTCATGAAGATCGTCTCGCTCGCTCCGGAGGTGCTGTAGGTGCCGGCGCGGGTGCGGAAGGACGACATGGTGAAGGTGATCTCCGGAAAGGACAAGGGGAAGACCGGCCGGGTGCTGCGCGTGGAGCCGAAGCGCGACCGGGTGTTCGTGGAGGGGCTCAACATCCAGAAGCGCCACCAGAAGCCGCGCACGGTCCGCGACGTGCAGCGCGGCGGCGAGGTCGGCGGCGTGATCGAGAAGGAGGGGCCGATCCACCTCTCCAACGTGATGCCGCTCGACCCGAAGAGCGGGGATCCGACGCGGGTCGGCTCGGCGGTTGACGACTCCGGCCGCAAGGTACGCGTGGGCAGGCGCAGCGGAGACAGGTTCGAATGAAGACGGCCTCCTCCGGACGCACGCGCCCACGGATGGCGCTGCAAACCTTCGCTGATGCGGCGTCCTCGGACTCGTCCATGCATTCATGCATGGACATCGCCCTGCGTCCTTGCCCAGCTCGGTTTTCGCGCCCCCGCGGGCACGTCCGCCCGAAGGAGGCCGTCTAGCATGTCCCCTCTCGCCGAGCCCAAGGTCGCGCCGCGCTTCAAGGAGCGCTACGTGAACGAGATCCGCCCCGCGCTGGTGGAGCGCTTCGGGTACGAGACGCCGATGCGGGCGCCGCGCATCCGGAAGATCACCCTGAACATGGGCGTGGGCGACGCCAAGCAGGACACCGCGATGCTCGAGGCCGCCACCGAGCAGCTGGCGGTGATCGCGGGCCAGCGCCCCAACGTCCGCCGCGCGCGCAAGTCGATCGCGAACTTCAAGCTCCGCGAGCAGATGCCCGTGGGGGTGGCGGTGACGCTTCGGGACGCCCGCATGTACGAGTTCTTCGACCGCCTGCTTTCGATCGCGATCCCGCGCATCCGCGACTTCCGCGGGCTCAACCCGCGCTCCTTCGACGGCCGCGGCAACTACTCCATGGGCATCCGTGAGCAGATCATCTTTCCCGAGATCGACTACGACTCGATCGATCAGGTGCGTGGCCTCGACGTGACCATCGCGACGACCGCGAACAGCGACGAGGAGGCGTTCGCGCTGCTCGAGGCGTTCGGGATGCCGTTCAGGCGAGATGGCCGGCCGGGAGCGGAGGACACCGAGGCGGCCGCGGCGGCCGATGAGGAGCGGCGCAAGGAGGCCCGCGCCCGCGCCGAGGCCGAGCAGGCCGCGCTCGAGCAGCTGAAGGCGGAGAACCCGGAGGCGTACGAGCGGCGCGAGAAGCCGGAGGAGGGCGAGGAGGGCGAGGGCGGCGAGGCCGCCGCGGATTCCGCGCCGGAGGAAGGGAGCTAATGGCCAAGACGTCACAGGTCGTGCGCCAGGCGCGGCCGCAGAAGTTCAAGAGCCGGCACTACAACCGCTGCAGGCGCTGCGGCCGGCCGCGCGCCTACTTCCGCAAGTTCGGCCTCTGCCGGATCTGCCTGCGGGAGATGGCGCACAACGGCTACGTGCCCGGGCTCACGAAGTCGAGCTGGTAGGAGCCCCACCCCGATGACGATTACCGACCCGATCGGCGACTTCCTGACGCGGATCCGCAACGGGCTCGCCGCCGACCACGACTCAGTCGCGATCCCGCACTCGCGGTTCAAGGTGGAGCTCGCCCGGATCCTCAAGGAGCAGGGGTACATCGAGACCTACGGCACGGAGCCGGGAGACGTCGGTGAGGTCCTGCGCGTGACGCTGAAGTACACCGAGGACCGCGAGCCCGTCATCACCGGAATGGAGCGCGTGTCGCGCCCGGGGCGGCGCACGTACGTCGGCGCGGGCGAGATACCCAAGGTGCTGGGCGGCATGGGCACCGCGATCGTGTCGACCTCGAAGGGCGTCATGACCGGCCACGACGCGCGCCGCAAGGGGGTCGGCGGCGAGGTCGTGGCCTACGTTTGGTGATCGGGCGGATCACGCGATGAGCAGGATCGGAAAGCAACCCATCCCGGTGCCGGACACGGTCACGGTCTCGATCGAGCCCGAGCTGGTCCGCGTGTCGGGACCCCGCGGCGAGCTCCAGGAGCGGATCTCGCGCGAGCTCACCGTGGAGCAGTCCGACGGCGAGCTGATCGTGAAGCGGCCCACCGACCGGGGCGAGCATCGGGCGCTGCACGGCCTCACCCGCAGCCTGATCGCCAACATGGTCGAGGGCGTGACCGAGGGCTTCGAGAAGCGGCTCGAGATCCAGGGCGTCGGCTACCGGGCCGCGCTGCGCGGCAGGGACATCGAGCTCTCGGTCGGCTTCTCCCACACGGTGACGGTCAAGGCGCCGGAGGGCATCGAGTTCGAGGTCCCGGCGCCCACCCAGATCGTGGTGCGGGGCAGCTCCAAGCAGGTGGTGGGGGAGATCGCCGCACGGATCCGCAAGGTCCGCCCGCCCGAGCCCTACAAGGGCAAGGGCATCCGCTACCGCGACGAGTACGTCGCGCGGAAGGTGGGCAAGCGCGCATGACCGTGCAGACCAAGGAGGCGCGCCGGTTTCGCCGCCGACGCCGCGTGCGGGCCAAGGTTCGCGGCAGCGCGGAGCGGCCACGCCTCTCGGTGTTCCGCTCCAACCGCGGGATACGAGCCCAGCTGATCGACGACGACGCCGGCCACACCCTTGCGGCGGTCGCGTGGACGGAGCCGGAGCTGCGCGGCCTGGCGCCCCTGGAGCAGGCCGGGAAGGCCGGAGAGCTCCTGGCCGCCCGCGCCAAGGATGCGGGCGCCGAGGGATGTGTCTTCGACCGCGGGGGCTATCTCTTCCACGGCCGGGTGAAGGCGCTTGCCGAGGCCGCCCGCGAGGCAGGGCTCCGCTTTTAGATGACTAAGACGGCCGGGGCTCTTCGCTAACCTCGACCGCCGATGCCCCGCGAACCACGTCATCGTCAGCAGGGCGACCTCCAGGAGCGTGTGGTCGAGATCAACCGCGTCGCCAAGGTGGTCAAGGGCGGCCGGCGCTTTTCGTTCACGGCGCTCGTGGTGGTCGGTGACGAGAAGTCGCAGGTCGGAGTCGGCTACGGGAAGGCGAACGAGGTCCCGCTCGCGATCCAGAAGGGCGTGGAACGCGCGCGCCGCAACCTCTTCAAGGTCCCCAAGCACGGGACCACGATCCCGCACCAGGTGACCGGCGTCTTCGGAGCCGGGCGCGTGCTCCTCCGCCCGGCGTCCGAGGGTACGGGCGTGATCGCCGGGGGCGGGGTGCGGGCTGTGCTCGAGCTCGCCGGGATCCACGACGTGCTGTCGAAGTCGCTCGGCAGCCAGAACCCGATCAACCTCGTGAAGGCGACCGTCACCGCGCTGCAGATGCTTCGCAGCCCGCGCGAGGTGGCCGAGCTCCGCGGCCTGACCGTGGCCGAGGTGCTCGGCACGAACGGGCGCGAGGGCGAAGCCGGCGAGCAGCCGCCGCCTGAGGCCGACGCCGGCGAGGCGGCGCCGGAGGGCGGCCCGGTGGCGACGGAGGCCACCTGACGTGGCCGCGAAGAAGCTGCGGATCACGCAGCAGCGGTCCTCGAACGGGGCCAACCCCCGCCAGCGCGACACGCTGCGCTCGCTCGGGCTAGGCCGCATCGGCCGCAGCGTCGAGCGCCCCGATGACCCCACCGTGCGCGGCGCGATCGAGGCCGTCCGGCACCTGGTGAAGGTGGACGGCTGATGGCCGAGGAGATCGGCCTCCACAACCTGAAGCCCGCGCCGGGGTCGCGCCGTCGCCCCAAGCGCGTGGGTCGCGGCGAGGGCTCGGGCGTGGGGAAGACCTCGGGCCGGGGGCAGAAGGGCGCCGGCGCCCGCAGCGGCGACAAGTCGCGGCCGGGGGCCGAGGGCGGCCAGATGCCGATCCACATGCGGCTGCGCAAGCTGCGCGGGCCGCACATGAAGAAGTCGATGCCGTTCGAGAACTTCCGGACGCACACCCAGCCGGTCAACCTGCGGGACCTCGAGGCCCGGTTCGGCGAGGGCGACACCGTGACGCCACAGAGCCTGAGCGCCCGCGGCCTCGCCACCCGCAAGGGCATCCCGGTCAAGATCCTGGGCCAGGGCGAGTTGAGCAAGAAGCTGTCCGTGACCGCGCACGCGTTCTCAAAGTCGGCCCGCGAGAAGATCGAGGCGGCCGGCGGCTCCTGCACCCCGGTGGAGGGCGATGGGGACTAGCGCGCTCGGCACGATCCTGAACTCTGTCCGGGTCCCCGAGATCCGGAAGAAGCTCCTGTTCACGGCCGCGATGCTCGCGCTCTACCGGCTGGGCGCCTACATCCCGGCGCCGGGCATCAACACCCACGCGGAACCTCTTCTCCGGCGGCAGCCTGTCCCGGTTCGCGGTCTTCGCGCTCGGGATCATGCCCTACATCACGGCCTCGATCATCCTGCAGCTGCTGCAGGTGGTGGTCCCTTCGCTCGAGAAGCTCCGCAAGGAGGGCGAGGTCGGCCAGCAGAAGATCACGCAGTACACCCGCTACCTGACCGTGGGGCTGGCCTTCTTCCAGTCGATCGGCTACGTCTTCCTGTTCAGGACGTTCGCCCGGGACGCCAGCGTGAGCATCATCAACGGGTTCACGTTCATCCACGTGTTCGTGATCGTCCTGGCGCTCACCGCCGGCACCGTCATGCTGATGTGGTTCGGCGAGCTGATCACCCAGCGCGGGATCGGCAACGGCATCTCCCTGATGATCTTCGCGAGCATCGTGGCCCGCATCCCGCACGGGCTCCAGGCCTGGTGGACCAACCCCGACCAGGTCTTCAAGGTGATGATGCCGATCATCGCGATCGCGGTGATCGGGGCGATCGTCTTCATCCAGGAGGGGCAGCGCCGGATCCCGGTCCAGTACGCGAAGCGGGTGGTGGGCCGGCGGATGGCGGGCGGCGGCTCGACCTACCTGCCGCTCCGCGTGAACATGGCCGGCGTCATCCCGGTGATATTCGCGGCCTCCCTGATGGCGTTCCCGCCGACGATCGGACAGCTGGTCCAGTCGGGCTGGGCGAAGGACTTCGCCAACTTCCTGAATCCGAACGGCACGGCCTACATAGTCGGCGAGTCGCTGCTGATCATCGTGTTCACCTACTTCTACACCGCGGTCACGTTCAACCCCGTGGAGCAGGCCGACAACCTGAAGAAGTACGGGGGGTTCATCCCGGGGGTGAGACCGGGCCGGCCAACGGCCGAGTTCCTCGATCGCATCCTCGCCCGGCTCACGTTCCCAGGGGCGCTCTACCTGGCCGCGGTCGCGGCGCTGCCGACCGTACTGATCAATCAGACCAGCGCGAACTTCTTCTTCGGCGGGACCTCGATCCTGATCGTGATCGGCGTGGCGCTCGACACGATGAAGCAGCTCGAGGCCCAGCTGATGATGCGCAACTACGAGGGCTTCCTGAAATAGCCCGCGGGCAGGGCCCGCGATAGCCTTCCGCCGCTCGTGGGGCAGCTGAACCTATTCCTGCTCGGGCCACCGGGGGCCGGCAAGGGCACGCAGGCCGCGAAGCTCGTCCAGGACTTCGACGTGCCGTACTACGCGACCGGCGACATCCTGCGCGCGGCCGTCAAGGAGGAGTCGGAGCTCGACGCCGGAGACGCCCGCGACGGCTTCCTGCTGGACGGCTTCCCGCGAAACCAGAGGCAGGCGGACGCCCTCGGCGAGGCGCTCGGCGCGCTCGACAGGCGCCTGACGGCCGCGCTGCTGATCGACGTGCCCGACGACGAGGTCGTGCGCCGCCTGGCCGGTCGGCGCGTGTGCGTCAAGAACCCGAGCCACATCTACCACGTGGACTTCGACCCGCCCAAGCACGAGGGGGTCTGCGACCAGGACGGCTCGCGCCTGATCCAGCGCGACGACGACAAGCCCGAGGTGGTGAAGAAGCGGCTCGCCGTCTACCACGACCAGTCGAAGCCGCTCGAGGAGCGCTACGAGAAGCAGGGGATCCTGCGGCGCTTCGACGGGACGCGCCCGCCCGCCGAGGTGCACGACCACATCCGGGCCGCGGTCGCGACACTCAGGATGGAGGAGGAGCTGTAGGCGAGGGCGGCTCGAGGACGGCGGTGGTGCTGGTGAACCCGGGTACGCTTCAGCGGTGATCCTCCGCAAGTCTCCCGAGGAGATCGAGAAGATGGCCGACGCCGGGCGCGTGCTGGCGCGCTGCCTCACGATGCTCAGCGGCAAGGCCAGGGTCGGCGTCACCACCGAGGAGCTCGATCTCGCAGCCGAGCGCTTCATCCGCTCTCAGGGCGGTGAGCCGGCGTTCAAGGGCTACCGCGGATTCCCCGGGTCGATCTGCGCCTCGCCCAACTCCATGGTGGTGCACGGGATCCCGGGCCCGTACAAGCTCTCGCGCGGCGACATCCTGTCGCTCGACGTGGGCGTGATCCTCGACGGCTGGGTGGCCGACGCCGCCATCACGGTCCCGATCGGGAACGTCACGGCGGTCGCGGGGCGGCTCCTCGCCACCACCCGGGACGCCCTCTTCGACGCGGTCGAGCAGTGCCGCCCCGGCAACCGGTTGGGGGATGTCTCGGCGGCGGTCCAGCGGCGGGTCGAGGCCGATGGGTTCTCGGTGATCCGTGCCCTCGTGGGCCACGGGATCGGGCGGCAGATGCACGAAGATCCGCAAATTCCGAACTTCGGGGAGCCCGGAACCGGGCCCGAGCTTGCCGAGGGCATGGTCCTGGCCGTGGAGCCGATGGTGAACGCCGGGACCCACGGGATACGCGTGGCCGAGGACAACTGGTCGGTCTACAGCCAGGATGGCTCGCTGGCGGCCCATTTCGAGCACACCGTGGCCATCACGGGCGACGGCCCCCGAATCCTCACTCCCTGGCACCTCGACGAGGCCCTCAGGCCCGCTCGGGCCAGGGCGAGCGCGCCGCAGCCGGCCTGATCGCGGCTGCTAATCTTCTCCGGCTGGCGGGCGCATCGCCGACTCCTGGGCCCTGCGCCGGTTCTTACGTATACAAAGGTGGATCGCGGAGCGTGAAGGTCCGAGCGTCGGTGAAGCCGATGTGCGAGAAGTGCAAGATCATCCGCCGCCGCGGCGCGGTGCTCGTGATCTGCCAGAACCCGCGCCACAAGCAGCGTCAGGGGTAGCTTCACTCGAATGGCACGTATCGCAGGCATAAACATCCCGCTCAACAAGCGCGTCGAGGTCGGTTTGACCTACATCTACGGGATCGGGCAGTCCCAGTCGCGCCTCGCTCTGCAGAAGGCCGGCGTGGACCCCGACACCTACGTGAAGGACCTCACCGAGGACGAGGTGCGCAAGCTCCGCGAGGTGATCGACAACGAACTGAGCGTGGAGGGCGACCTGCGCCGCGAGCGCTCCCAGAACGTCAAGCGCCTCCAGGAGATCGGCGCCTACCGCGGGCTCCGCCACCGCCGCGGGCTGCCCGTCAACGGACAGCGGACCAAGACCAACGGCCGGACCCGCAAGGGGCCGCGCCGGATGCAGGTGGCCGGAAGGAAGAAGGTCACCAAGAAGTGAGGTACCGCTAGTGGCGCAGCAGCGTGGCGGCAGGGGCCGCGGGCGCCGGCGCGTGCGGAAGAACATCCCGTTCGGCCAGGCCCACATCAAGACCAGCTTCAACAACACGATCGTCGCCCTCACCGACCGCGAGGGGAACGTGATCGCCTGGGAGTCGGCCGGTGGGGCGGGCTTCAAGGGATCGCGCAAGTCCACGCCGTTCGCTGCCCAGGTCACCGCCGACTCCGCGGCCCGCAAGGGCATGGAGCAGGGCCTCGAGAAGGTCGAGGTCTACGTGAAGGGTCCGGGCTCCGGCCGCGAGACCGCCATCCGCTCGCTGCAGGCCGCCGGGCTCGAGGTCACGTCCATCCGCGACGTCACGCCGCAGGCCCACAACGGCTGCCGTCCTCGCAAGCGGAGGAGGGTCTAGCCCGTGGCGCGCGACAGGGGAGCCCAGTGCAAGCAGTGCCGCCGGGAGGGCGTGAAGCTCTTCCTGAAGGGCGAGCGCTGCCTGACCGACAAGTGCGGCGTGGAGCGGCGCTCCTACCCGCCGGGCGAGCACGGGCGCGGCCGGGCCAAGCAGTCCGAGTACAGGCTTCAGCTGAGGGAGAAGCAGAAGGCGCGCCGCTACTACGGCGTGCTTGAGAAGCAGTTCCGGAGCTACTACGACAAGGCCAGCCGCCAGGCGGGAGTGACCGGTGAGAACCTGCTCCGCCTGCTGGAGTCGCGCTTCGACAACGTGCTGGTGCGGCTCGGGTTCGCGAGCTCGCGGCGCCAGTCGCGCCAGCTGATCCTCCACGGTCACTGGACGATCAACGGGAGGCGCGTGAACGTGCCCTCCTACCAGGTCCGGCCCGATGACGTGATCGCCATCAAGGCCGGATCGACCGCCACGCAAACCATCCGGGACGCCACCGAGCTCACCTCGGCCGTCCCCGCCTGGCTCTTGGCGGACCACGATGGGCTCACCGCGAAGATGCTGCGCCCACCGGCGCGTGACGAGATCGACACACCGGTGCAGGAGCAGCTCATCGTCGAGCTCTACTCGAAGTAACCGCCCGCCGGCGGGAGCCGCAACGGCTCATCCGGCCGGGCACCCGACACGAAGGAAACAATTTGATGCTCGAGTTCCAGATCCCCCAGATTTCGGCCGAGAAGGTCGAGGACAATCGCGGCAACTTCACGATCGAGCCGCTGGACCGCGGCTTCGGCTACACGTTCGGGAACTCGCTGCGGCGCGTCCTCCTGTCGTCGCTGGCCGGCGCCGCCGTCACCAGCGTGCGGATCGAGGGCGTGGCCCACGAGTTCTCGACGATCGCCGGCGTCAAGGAGGACGTCACCGACATGGTGCTCAACCTGAAGGAGATCGTCTGCCGGATGCACTCGGAGGCGTCCGAGATCGAGGTCCCGCTGGTGGCCACCGGCCCCGGCGAGGTGACCGCGGGTGACATCGACCTGCCCTCCGGCGTCGAGCTCCTGAACCCCGACGCCCACATCGCCACGCTCGAGAAGAAGACCAAGCTCGAGATGTACCTGACGATCGGCCGCGGTCGCGGCTACTCGCCGGCCGAGGAGAACAAGACCCCCGACCAGCCAATCGGCGTGATCCCGATCGACTCGATCTTCTCGCCGGTCAAGCGCGTGGCCTACCAGGTGGAGTCGGCGCGCGTGGGGCAGCGGACCGACTACGACAAGCTCACGCTCGACATCGAGACCGACGGCTCGGTGGCGCCGCAGGCGGCGCTGCGCGAGGCGGCCGAGATCCTCATCAAGTCGCTCGCGATCTTCACCGACGCCGACCGGCTCGAGGAGCTGCGCGCCGACGGCGAGGCCTTGGCGGGCGTGGGCGAGCCGGCCGCGGCGGGACCGCGTGCCAGCCGCTCCCCGGACGGGATGGACGACATCCTGATCGAGGAGCTCGAGCTGGGCGTGCGCTCGTACAACTGCCTCAAGCGGGCCGGTGTCCAGACGGTCGGCGACCTGCTCCAGAAGTCGGAGTCCGAGCTGAACGCGATTCCGAACTTCGGCCGCAAGTCGATCGAGGAGGTCATCGAGACGCTCAAGGCGCGCGGCCTGGAGCTGCGCGCCGCCTAGCGGGGGCCTGAGGCGAGCTATGCGCCACCAGCGCGATCGCCGGAAGCTGTCCCGGAGCTCCTCGCACCGCAAGGCGCTCTTCATGAACCTCGCCCGCGAGGTGATCGACCACGAGCGGATCCAGACCACAGAGGCGAAGGCCAAGGCGGTGAAGCCCGAGGTGGAGCGCCTGATCACGCTCGCGAAGCGCGGCGACCTGCACGCGCGCCGGCAGGCCCTGTCGGCGCTCGGGGAGGACAAGTTCGTGGTCTACAAGCTGTTCGAGGAGATCGCACCGCGGTATGCCGACCGTGCGGGCGGCTACACCCGCATCCTCAAGCTGGGCCCGCGCCACTCGGACTCGACCGAGATGGTCTATCTCGAGCTCGTCTAGTGGCGAGCGAGGCAGAGCTCGGCGAGCTCAAAGAGCGCGCGCGGACGGGCTGGGACCGCGCCAACTACGCCCTGCTGGCTGAGCGCCTGATGCCGGTGGCCCGCGACCTGGTCGACGCGTGCGCCGTCTCCGCCGGCCAGGACGTGCTCGACGTGGCGGCCGGCAACGGCAACGCGGCCGCGGCCGCGGCCGCCGAGGGCGCGCACGTCGTGGCCTCGGACTTCAGCCCCGGCCAGGTGGAGCGCGGGCGCGAGCGCACCGCGGCGGAGGGATTGGACGTGGAGTGGGTGGTGGCCGACGTGGAGGAGCTGCCCTTCGACGACGCGAGCTTCGACTGCGTGGTCTCCGTCTTCGGCGCGATGTTCGGGCTGCGTCCCGAGCGGGTCGCCGGGGAGCTGTTCCGCGTGCTGCGCCCCGGCGGCACCGCGGGCCTGGCGAGCTGGGGCTCCGGCGGGTTCCAGAACGAGTTCTTCGAGACCCTCCGCAGGTACCGGCCGATCATGCCCGAGGGCGTACCGCCGCCGCTGCTTTGGGGCCAGGAGGACGTCGTCCGCGACCGCCTCGGCGAGCTGGCAGGCTCGATCGAGTTCGAGCGCCCATCGCTCCGCTGGGAGTTCGCGTCGACCCAGGACATGGCGCTGTTCTTCCGCGACGCGGGTCCGCGCGACATGGAGGAGCTTCCGGAGGAGAAGGTGCGGCAGCTCCTGGCCGAGCTGGCCGAGCTGGCCGAGCGCTACAACCGCGCCGGCGACGGCTCGCTCCGGATAGACGCCGAGTACCTGCGCGTGGTGGCGCGCAAGCGCGGTTAGCCCTGAGCGCGCGACTGCTGCTCGAGTACGACGGTGGCGGGTTTGCGGGCTGGGCGCGGCAGCCCGGCCTCCCCACAGTGCAGGGGGTGCTCGAGGAGGCGCTCGAGCGGGTGCGCGGGGAGCCGACCCGTCTGACCGTCGCAGGCAGGACCGACACCGGCGTTCACGCGCGGGGGCAGGTGGCGAGCCACGCCGGGTCCCCCGCGCCGGCGCGGTCTCTGAACGGGGTGCTGCCGCGCGACGTGCGCGTGGTGGCCAGCGACCCGGCGCCCGACGGCTTCGACGCCCGCCGCGACGCTCGGACCCGGCTCTACCGCTACCGCGTGCTGGCGCGCGCGGCCGCCAGTCCCTTCGAGCATGGTCGCGCGCTGCACTGGTCAGGTCCGCTCGACCGGGCTCTCCTCGAGCGCTGCGCCGCCCTCGTGGCGGGTAGCCACGACTTCACGGCCTTCACACCCACGCAGACCGACCACGTGCGCTTCGAGCGCGACGTGGTGCGCTCGGAGTGGCTGAAGGGCGGTCCCGACGTGCTCGAGTACTGGATCGAGGCGGACACGTTCATGCGGCACATGGTCCGCATCCTCGTCGGAACGATGCTCGGCGTCTGCGCGGGCCGGATGGACGTGGACGGCTTCGCAGCGCTGCTCACGGGCCGGCCGCGCGAGGAGGCGGGCGACACCGCGCCGCCGCACGGGCTGTGCCTGGAGGCGGTGCGCTACTGACGCCTGAGCGGGTGAGAGGCGCGGCGTTCTCCGCTGCCGACTAGTGCCGTTCAGGAGGCAGTGGGGAATGCGCGCCGACCACCCGCGGGGGCCGAGGGCGCCGCACCCCGAGACTATCCTCAACTGAGGGTCGATGAAGGTACTTCTCACCAACGACGATGGCATCCAGGCGCAGGGTCTCAACACCCTGCGGCGGGCACTGCTCGAGGCCCCCGGGGTGGAGCTGTCGGTGATCGCGCCCGACTCGAACCGGAGCGCGACCGCGCGCAGCATCACGACGCATTCGCCGCTGTGGGTGGAGGAGATCGAGTTCGAGGACGGTTCCAGCGGGTTCGCGACCGACGGCACTCCGGTCGACTGCGTGCGCTTCGCGGCGCTAGGGCTGGTGGAGTCGGAGCCCGGGCTGATCGTCTCCGGAATCAACCACGGGACCAACCTGGGCGACGACATCACCTACTCGGGCACGGTGGCCGCGGCGCTGGAGGGCGTCGTGCTGGGCATCCCGGCGATCGCCATCTCCCAGCAGGCGATCGGTGGTGAGATGGACTTCAGGGCGGGGCGCCGGTACGACTTCACCGACGCGGCCGCGTTCGTCGCCCGACTGGTGGAGGAAATCGAACGCGTGCCGATGCCCGCGGGCACCCTCCTCAACGTGAACGTTCCCTGGAAGAAGCCCACCGGCGCTCGGGCCTGCCGCCTCGGGAAGCGCATCTACCACGACCGCCTGGAGCTGACCGAGGAGGAGGGGGGCCGCCAGCGCTACTGGATCTACGGCAAGGACGCAGGCTTCCACGAGGAGGAGGGCACGGACTTCGCCGCGATGAGCGAGTGCGCGATCGCGGTCACCCCGCTCCACTTCGACCTGACCGACACCGCCGGGGTCGAGGCGCTCTCGGAGTTCGACCTCGACCGGCTGCTACGACCCGCCGCACAAGAGGTTGAGTAGCGCGACAGCTGAGAAGCGGGCGGCCAAGCTGCGCCGCCTGATCGAGCACCACAACCACCGCTACTACGTCCTCGACGAGCCCGAGATCTCGGACGCCGAGTACGACGCTCTGCTCGACGAGCTGCGCGACCTCGAGGCCGAGAACCCCGAGCTGCGGACACCCGACTCCCCGACCCAGCGGGTGGGCGGCAAGCCGCTCGACAAGTTCGAGCAGGTGCGCCATCTCCAGCCCATGTACTCGTTGGCCAACGCGCGGAACGAGGAGGAGCTGCGGGCCTGGGACGTGCGCGTCCGCCGCCTGGCTGGCGAGGACGCGGAGCGGATCGAGTACGTGAGTGAGCCCAAGATCGACGGGCTGGCGATCTCGCTGGTCTACGAGGACGGGATCCTCACCCGCGGCGCCACGCGCGGCGACGGCGAGATCGGCGAGCAGGTGACCCAGAACCTGCGGACCATCAAGGCCATCCCGCTATGGATCCCGGACGCGCCGCGGCTGGTGGAGGTGCGCGGCGAGGTGTACCTCCCGCGGTCGGCGTTCGCCCGCCTGAACGAGCAGCGGGCCGAGGCGGGCGAGCCGACGTTCGCCAACCCGCGCAACTCGGCCGCGGGATCGATCCGCCAGCTCGACCCTGCCGTGGCCGCGTCGCGCCCGCTGTCGATGTGGTGCTACGGGATCGGGGCGACGGATGGGATCGAGCATGAGTCGCACGCCGCCGAGCTCGAATGGCTGGAGGGCGCGGGGTTCAAGGTGGCTCCGGACTGGAAGGTGCACGACGACCTCGAGGGGCTTGTTGAGGAGTGCCGTCGCTGGGAGGCGGACCGCGAGGCGCTCGACTACGAGATCGACGGCGTGGTGGTGAAGGTCAACGACCTCGAC
>VAWV01000106.1 GCA_005883295.1 Actinomycetota bacterium | reverse complement strand
CGACCACTTCTCGCCGCAGGACGTGGAGCGCCTCTCGGGCGAGGGGACGACGCTGGTGGCGCCCGCGCCGGTGGCGGAGCGGCTCACGGGACAGGTCCGCTCGATCGCGCCGGGAGAGGCGCTCGAGCTGGGCCGGATCGACGTGCGAGCGATCGCGGCCTACAACACGTCGAAGCGCGATCCCTCGGGCAACCTGTTCCACCCGCGCGAGTCCGGCTGGGTGGGTTACGAGCTGCGGATCGGCGGCGAGCGCCTGTACCACTCGGGCGACACGGACGTGATCCCGGAGATGGACGAGGTCGCCGGCGTGGACGTCGCGCTCCTCGCGGTGAGCGGCGTGTACGTGATGACGCCGGGCGAGGCCGCGGAGGCCGCCCGCCGGATCCAGCCGGCGCTCGCGGTGCCCATGCACTGGGGCGAGCACATCGGAACTCGCGCCGACGCGGAGGCTTTCGCCGATCGAGCCCCCGTGGAGGTTAGGATCCTGGAGAAGGCGACCGACTGATGGACAGGACGCGCACCGCTCTCCGCGAGATGGCTCGGGAGGACCCCGAGCTCGCCGCCCGACTCATAATCCAGACGCTGCCCGCCGCCGCGTCGCGGATCCGCGCGCCGCTGCGCTACCAGCTGACAGTCGGCGACATGGGCACGTGGCTGGTCGTGGTCGACGACGACGGCGCGCGCGTGCAGCCGGGCATGGACGGCGACGTGGACTTCGCGCTGTCCACCGACCCGGCGGGCCTCGCCGAGCTGGCGGCGGGCGCGAGCCCGCTGCGCCTGATGCTCGGCGGCCGCGTGCGGATCCGCGGCAAGCGCCGCCGCGCGATCAGGCTCCGCGCGATGTCGTCCGCGAACGGCCTCTCGATGGCCGACGCGCTCGCCGGCGGCGCCCAGCTCGACCCGGACGCCGTCTACCGCTCCCTCGCGTACATGATCGACCGGGATTGGACCCGCGGCCACACCTTCGCGATCGCCTACGAGCTCACGGGCGACGGCGGCGGGAAGTGGTTCGTGCAGGTGGACGACGGCAACCGCGTGCGCGTGACCACCGAGCCGCCGGAGGGCCAGGTGGCGGCCACCACGCGCGTGTCGGTCGACACATTCAAGCGGCTCGTCTCGGGCGAGATCTCCCCGGCCCAGTCGATGCGCGAGCAGCTGGCCGACATCGATGGCGAGATCTACCCCACGGTGCTCGTCGGGCGCTGGATCGAGCGCGCCCAGGGGCGCGACGACGACGAGCTCGAGCGCGAGGGCCGCCAGCGCGACATCCAGTCACGGCGCGCCGGGAGCTGGGGCGGGTCGGGTAACGGCGCGCGGCCCACCGAGGTGGACTCGGCGCCCGCGCGCACCGGCGACCTGATGACCTACGGCGACCTCTACGCCCTGTGGGAGCGGCAGAACTGGAGGGCGCACGAGATCGACTTCTCCATCGACCGCGAGCAGTGGGTCACCACCCCGCGCGAGGCGCAGGAGAACACCACGTGGAGCCTCGGCTCCTTTTACATCGGCGAGGAGCGGGTCACGGCCGACCTGGCCCCGTTCCTCGGCGCGGCGCCGAGCGGCGAGGTGGAGGCGTTCCTCGCCACCCAGCTCGTGGACGAGGCGCGGCACGCCGTGTTCTTCGACCGCTTCGGGGCCGAGGTCATGGCGCTCGAGGCCGACGACCTGCGCGGGCGGATGCTCGAGGTGCAGTCGCTCATGCTCCCGGCCTGGTTCGACACCTTCGACAACGGGCTGCGCGACGTGGCCAACCGCATCAAGGCGAGGCCCGACGACCTCGACCTGTTCGTGGAGGGCATCACCGTCTACCACCTGGTCATCGAGGGCGTGCTCGCCACCACGGGCCAGCGGATGATCCTCAAGTACACCGAGGACCACGGGCTGTACCCGGGCTTCCAGAAGGGCTTTTCGCTCGTGGAGCAGGACGAGCACCGTCACATCGCGTTCGGGGTGCGCTTCCTGCGCGACGTCGTGGCCGACGACCCGGGCCGCCACGGCGCAACGATCGAGCGCACGGTGGCTGAGCTGGTTCCGCGCGCGGCCCACGTGTTCGTGCCGGAGTACGCCGCCAGCCCGCGCGAGTTCGTCTCCTACGGCTACCACTCGTCGTTCATCTACGGCTACGCCTACCGCAAGCTCAAGCGGCGGATGGGCGTCCTCGGGCTCGACTGCCCGCCGCCCGAGGAGCTGATGCCCGGCCCGATCGCCTCCGTCGAGGAGGCCAGGGACGCGGGCATGCCCGTCTAGTTGTCTGCGCGGCTCGTCCGCCGCCTCGCCTTCGGCGCGGCCCTAGCCGGCTTCGTCCTGCCCGCGGCGCGGCGGAGGCTCTCGCTGCCGCCGGCGGTCACGTCGGTCGTGGCCTGGCAGACGCCGCTGTCGGTGGCGATGGTGTTCCCGCCGTCGCGTGCCCGGAGCGCGGCGGTGTACGCCGCCCAGATGTGGGCGTACGTGACGCACTACGAGCTGCCGAACGACGACCCCGAGGCGCTCCTGCGGCGCGTCCACGTGAACTACCCGATCCGGATCGACCGCGCGATCGGCCTGGGTGAGATCCCCACGCTCCGCCTGCAGCGCGCGCTTGGCAGGCCGGGCCACGTGTACACGCACGACAAGGCGCTTTCGATCGTGCACTGGTCGTGGTTCTTCGCCCCGCACGCCGCGCTCGGGTGGATCCTGTGGCGCCACCCGGCGCGCGTCGCCGAGTCGGCCGCCCGGGTGGCCGCGGTGTTCGACGTCGGCGCGGCCGTCTACTGGCTCCTGCCCACCGCCCCTCCGTGGTGGGCCGCCGACCGCGGATCGCTCCCGCGCGTGCGGCGCATCATGACCGAGGCCGGGGAGCGCCTCTGGGGCCGCTACTGGACCCGCCTTTACGATTCGTTGTCAGGGAACCAGCTCGCCGCTATGCCCTCGCTCCACTTCGCCACATCGGTGATGGCGGCCCACGTCCTCTCGGACGTTGGGCGTGCGCCGGGCGCGGTGGGGTGGGCCTACGCGGGCGCGCTGGGATTCGCGCTGGTCTATCTCGGCGAGCACTATGTGGCCGACCTGATCGCGGGCGCGCTGCTCACCGAGGGCGTCCGCCGCACCGCGCCGGCAGCGCGACCGGCCGCCCGTGCGGTCCGCCGCCTGGTCCGTGTGGTGGAGCCGAGCCTGTGACCACCGAGCGCGACACGTTCGACGACTCGGTCGAAGAGGTGCGCGAGCTCATGGCCTCCGCGGACCTCGAGCAGGACGCGGAGGGCATCGAGCAGCGCGGCGCGGCGCTCCTCCAGAACCGGCGCCAGCTGTTCATGCTCGCGCTCGCCGTAGTCCTGATGGTCGTCGCCATCTACGTGGTCTTCCCGAAGCTCGTGGGGGTCAGCGACGCGATCGGGAAGCTCGGCGACGCGACGTGGTATTGGGTGGTCGTCGCCGTGGCCTTCAACGCGGTCCGGTTCCTCTCCTACACGTCGCTCTTCAGCGGGGTCCTCAGCGGAACCGAGGAGGACATCGTCAACCGCCGGCTCGACCTGCGGGCCTCGTACCAGATCACGATGGCGGGCTTCGCGGCGACGATCCTCTTCTCGGCGGGAGGGGCGGGCGGGGTGGCGCTCACCTACTGGGCCCTGCGCAGGGCGGGAATGGAGCGTCGCCGCGCGGCGTGCCGGATGGTTGCGTTCATGGTGCTTCTCTACACGATCTACCTGTTCGCCCTGGTCCTGTTCGGGATCCTCGTGCGTACCAGCGTGCTGTCCGGGGAGGACCCGCTCGCCGGCACGATCGTCCCCGCGGCGATCGCGGCTGGGGTCCTGCTGATCCTCGGGCTGGTGGCGCTGGTACCCGGTGACTTCGAGCGACGCCTGGCGACGGTTCGCAGGCGGCGGCGCTTGCAGACGCTCGCGACCGGGCCGGCGACCCTCGCGACGGGGGTGCGGACCGCGATCGCCTACCTGCGCCATCCGTGGCAGAGCGCAAACGCGATCGGCGGCGCGCTGGGATGGTGGGCGGGCAACATCGGGATCCTCTGGGCGAGCTTCCACGCCTTCAGCGTGAGCGTGCCGTTCGGGGTGGTGGTCCAGGGGTACTTCCTGGGTATGGTCGCGAACCTGGCACCGTCTCCGGCCGCCGGCGTCGGTACCGTGGACGCGGGCCTGATCGGCGCGTTCGTGCTGTTCGGCATCCCGGCGGGAACGGTCTTCCCTGCGATCCTGGTCTTCCGCCTGATCGCGTTCTGGCTGCCGATTCCGGCGGGCGTGCTGGCCTACCTACAGCTCCGAGGCACCGTTCAGCAGTGGTCGGAGGAGGACCGCCGAGCTACTATACAAAGTGAAGTAACGGCGTAAGCCACTTCAAGGACTGAGCCATATGAGCGAGATCGAGAACGTCGTGATCATCGGAAGCGGACCCGCCGGGTACACCGCGGCGCTGTACACGTCGCGGGCCGACCTGCGCCCGCTGATGTACGAGGGCTTCCTGTGGGGTGGCCTGCTCCAGACCACCACGGACGTCGAGAACTACCCGGGCTTCCCGGAGGGCATCATGGGCCCGGAGATGATGCAGCGCTTCCGCGATCAGGCGGAGCGCTTTGGCGCGCGTTTGAAAACCGAGGACGTCACGCGGCTGGAGCTCTCACCGGACGGCGGTGTGCACCGCGTCTGGGTAGGCGACGAGGAGCACCAGACCCGCACCGTGATCCTGTCCATGGGCGCCGAGCACAAGAAGCTCGGCGTGCCCGGCGAGGAGGAGCTGGCGAACCGCGGCATCTCGTACTGCGCCACCTGCGACGCGGCGTTCTTCCGTGAGAAGCGGATCATGGTCGTGGGCGGCGGCGACAGCGCGATGGAGGAGGCCATCTTCCTCAGCAAGTTCGGCACCACGGTGCAGGTGGTCCATCGCCGCGACGAGTTCCGCGCCTCGCAGATCATGGTCGACCGCGCTCGCGAGATCGAGAACGTGGAGTTCCTCACCCCGTACGTGGTGGAGCGCTTCGAGCCGGGCGACGAGGGCTCGCTGAGCCGTGCCGTCCTGAAGCACGTGGACACCGGCGAGGAGAAGGTGGTCGAGGTCGACGGCGCGTTCATAGCGATCGGCCATCAGCCCCAGTCGGAGCTCGTGGCCGGCCAGGTCGAGACCGACGAGGACGGCTACGTGATCACCGAGGGCAAGTCCACGCGCACGAGCGTGCCGGGCGTGTTCGCGGCCGGCGATCTGGTGGACCACACCTACCGCCAGGCGGTCACCGCGGCGGGGACCGGCTGTCAGGCCGCGCTCGACGCCGAGTGGTACCTGCGCGACACGCCGATGGAGGCGATCGCGGAGGAGCACTGGGCCAAGGTCAGGTCAGCCTGACCGGGTTCGACAGGATCCACACCCGCCCGCCGAGCCGCACCTCCACGCGGTAGGCGCCGGCGCCGGCGGCCGCGTGGTCCAGCTCCGCGCCGGCCGTTCGCGCCACCTCCACCCCGTCGCGCAGGAGGCGGATGTCGGCCGGCTGGGGCACGCGCGCGTGCACGTCGCCGTCCTCCTCCCAGAACGCGAACCCCGCCGGGCGGGCCAGGTGGTCCACCGCGATGTAGCAGCGACCGTCGCGTAGCGCGTCGTACACCTGCGCACGGTCGTGGTCCAGATCGCGTGAGGGCAGCTCGTTTACCAGCACGTGCGTGCGCAGCTGCCTGAACGTCCGCCTGTAGCCCATGAGCCGCACCACCCGGCGGCCGAGGATCCGGCGGCCGAACTGGTGGGCGTCCACGCCACCGATCCCCACCACGCGCCGCTCGGCGTTCAGGCGGTCCCACTCGCGCAGGTTCTCCTCCGGCGGGTCCGCCGCGAGGTGCTCGGGCCGCGCCAGGAACCGGAGCGCCTGGGGGATCGAGTCGATGCGTTCCGCGATGTCGCTCACGAAGCTCCATACCTCGATGCCGTCCACGCAGGAGAGGTCCGTCCATGGCATCGGGGCCTGCCTGAAGCGCTCTGAGCCCTTCGAGAAGGGATGCGCGGCGAAGCCGAAGCCGCCCGCTTCCCTCACCGCCCTGACGATGTCGGCGGCGTCCATCCCGGTGTGGTCGATCGGGGAGTCGAGGCCGAAGGCGAGGTAGTGGTTGCTCCCCTTCGGCGAGACCTCCTCGCCGACGAGGACGAGCACGTCCCCGTACCAACCCGGCTCCGCCGCCATCGTGTCGTGGTCCGTGAGCAGGACCACGTCGATGCCCTTGGCCGCCCTCGCGATCTCCTCCACAGTGCCGGTTCCGTCCGAGTGCACCGAGTGGAGATGGACCACGCAGCTCAGGTCGTGCATGCGTCGGAACCTATCCGGACGCCCGCCACACGAGACGAGAGTCCATTCTTCCTAGCTATAGGTGCGAAGAATGGACTCTCGTCCGGCGAGAGGGCGGCCTCCTAATAAGGTTTCTCACATGGCCACCATCGAGAGCCCCGAGACCCTCGGCCTCAGGCCGATCCACGAGTTCGACGAGGCCCAGGCCACCTGGCCCCGCGGCGACCGCCCGGCCGCGGTGCGCGAGGCAGCCGACGCCTTCCGCGCGCGCTTCAAGGAGCAGGGTCAGGTGCGCGCCGTGCGCACGGTCGACCTGGTGGCGGCGGGGTATCCCACCCTGTTCGCGTTCGGCGGGGCCGCGCGCGGCATCAACCCGTACATCAGCATCCTCAACCGCCTGGTCGTCGTCCAGTTCGAGGACTTCGAGGGCACCACGAGGACGCTCGCCTGGGAGCCGACAGTGCCGGAGGGCTCGCAGGAGGCGCCCTTCTACGAGCAGATGCTGGAGCGCTACGGCCAGCTCGCCGCGAAGGTCTTCGCCACCTATTACAACACCGTGGAGTCGGCGCTCTCCCTCTGCGGGCTCCGGCCGGACGACGTCGACTACATCGCGTTCGACCACCTGCACGTGCAGGACATCCGGATCCTGATGGGCACAGACGACCGTCCGGGCTTCTTCCCGAACGCCAAGCATCTGGCCCAGAGCCGCGAGGTGGACACGCTGCGATCCACCCACCCGATGCAGTGGGCCTGGTACGTGCCGAACGGCATGGACGGCATCCCGGAGGAGAACCTGGTGCTGCTCGACGGCGACGTGGAGCTCGGCCCCGGGCTGGCCTTCCTGTGGACCCCCGGCCACACCGACGGCAACATGTCGCTCTGCGTGAACACGCCCGACGGGATCTGGGTCTCGTCGGAGAACGGCGTGGCCGCCGACAACTGGCACCCGGAGCTGTCGAAGATCCCGGGCGTGCGCAGGTGGGCCAAGTACTTCGGCCGCGAGGTGGTGCTCAACTCGAACACCCTCGAGGACTCGATCGACCAGTACGACTCGATGCTCAAGGAGAAGGCCGTGGCCGACGCGAACCGCGTCGATCCGCGCTGGGGGAACGTGTTCCCGTCATCCGAGCTGGCATCGTTCAAGCGGCAGTGGCCGATCCAGCCGACGTTCGCGTACGGCGGGATCAACTACGGGCGCATCGAGAGTTGAGCCTCGACGGCTACGAGATCTTCCGGCTGGACGAGCTCCAGGCGGAGTACGACGTAGCTCGCCTCCCGTACTCGCTCAAGGTCCTGCTGGAGAACGCGCTGCGCCACGGCGACGACCGGAGCGCCGAGGCGATCGCCCGCTGGGTCGCCACGGCCGAGCCCGCGACGGAGATCTCGTACCGCCCGGCGCGGGTGCTGATGCAGGACTTCACGGGCGTTCCCGCGATCGTTGACCTGGCCGCCATGCGCGATGCGCTCGGGGACGACGCCGCCAAGGTCAACCCGCTGGTGCCCGTCGAGCTGATCATCGACCACTCCATCCAGGTCGACGAGTTCGCCACCCCGGCCGCGTTCAGACGCAACGCCGAGCTCGAGTTCGAGCGTAACCGCGAGCGCTACGCGTTCCTGCGCTGGGGCCAGCAGGCCTTCGACAACTTCGCGGTGGTGCCGCCCAACACCGGGATCTGCCACCAGGTGAACCTCGAGTACCTCGCGCGCGTGGTGCGGACCGAAGACGGCAAGGCGTTCCCCGACACGCTGGTCGGCACCGACTCGCACACCACGATGGTCAACGGCCTGGGGGTGCTCGGGTGGGGGGTCGGCGGGATCGAGGCGGAGGCGGCGATGCTCGGCCAGCCGATCTCGATGCTGCTGCCCCAGGTGGTCGGGTTCAAGCTCACAGGTGCGCTCCCCGAGGGCTCCACGGCCACGGACCTGGTCCTCACCGTCACCCAGCTCCTGCGCGCGAGGGGAGTGGTCGGGAAGTTCGTGGAGTTCTACGGCCCCGGGCTGGCCAACCTGCCGCTGGCCGACCGCGCCACGATCGGCAACATGTCACCGGAGTACGGCGCCACCTGCGGGATCTTCCCCGTGGACCGCGAGACGATCCGCTACCTGGAGTTCACCGGCCGCCCCGGCGACCTGGTCGAGGCCTACATGCGCGAGCAGGGCATGTTCCACGATGAGGACTCGGAGGAACCCACGTTCTCGGACACGCTCGAGCTCGACCTGGATGACGTGGAGCCCTCGCTCGCGGGGCCCAAGCGGCCGCAGGACCGGGTGCCGCTTCGGGCGGCGGCAGAGGCCTTCCGCGAGGCCCTGGGTCAGGACGTGGAGTACGGCGGCTACGACGAGGCCGACGCCGAGTCGTTCCCGGCCAGCGACCCGCCCACCAACGGTACCGTCGAGCCGACCACGGTCGCGGTCGTGGAGCGGACCCCCAGTGGCCGCGGCCTCGACCACGGGGCCGTGGTGATCGCCGCGATCACCAGCTGCACGAACACCTCCAACCCGAGCGTGATGCTCGGCGCCGGGCTGCTCGCCAAGAAGGCCGTGGAGCGCGGCTACGAGCGCAAGCCGTGGGTGAAGACGTCGCTCGCGCCGGGGTCGAAGGTGGTCACCGAGTACCTCGAGCGCGCGGGTCTCGTCGAGCCGCTCGAGAAGCTCGGCTTCAGCCTCGTGGGCTACGGCTGCACCACCTGCATCGGCAACTCGGGCCCGCTCGCGGAGGAGATATCCCGGGAGATCGAGGAGCGCGACCTGGTGGTGTGCTCCGTCCTCTCGGGCAACCGCAACTTCGAGGGGCGGATACACCCCGAGGTGAAGATGAACTACCTGGCCTCCCCGCCGCTCGTGGTGGCGTACGCGATCGCCGGCCGGATGGACGAGGACATCACCGAACTGATCGCCGACCTCTGGCCCTCACAAGCGGAGATCGCGAAGGCCATGTCCGCCGTGCGCTCGGAGAGGTTCCGTGACACGTACAGCGACATCTTCCGCGGCGACGAGGAGTGGACAGCGCTCGAGATCCCGACGGGCGATCGCTACGAGTGGGACCCGGATTCGACATACGTCAAGCGCCCGCCGTACTTCGAGCTGCCGGCCCCCGACGGCGAGGTCCGCGGCGCGCGTGCCCTGGCCGTCCTTGCCGACAGCGTGACCACCGACCACATCTCGCCGGCGGGCGCGATCAAGGAGGACTCGCCGGCCGGCCGCTACCTGATCGAGCGCGCTGCTCGCGCCCGGCACCGAGGGCGGCCTGACGCTCCACCTGCCGGACGGCGAGGAGATGACGATCTTCGACGCGGCCATGCGGTACGCCGAGGACGGCGTGCCGCTGTGCGTGCTGGCCGGGAAGGAGTACGGGTCGGGCTCCTCGCGGGACTGGGCCGCCAAGGGTCCGCGCCTGCTCGGCGTCCGGTTCGTGCTGGCCGAGAGCTACGAGCGCATACACCGATCGAACCTGGTGGGGATGGGGATCCTGCCGCTCCAGTTCCCCGAGGGCGAGACGCGCGAGTCGCTCGGCCTGACCGGCCACGAGACGTTCGCCCTCGGACCGCTCGAGGACGGCCAGCGCACGGTCCGGGTAAACGACTTCGAGGCGACCGTGCGCATCGATACCCCGAACGAGTGGCAGTACTACCGGGCCGGCGGGATCCTGCCGTACGTCCTCCGCCGCCTATGAGGCACCACGACCTCTGCTTCGGCTGCGGTCAGGCCAACCTGTTCGGCCTGCAGCTGGAGGGCGGACGGTTCTTCGTGAAGCAGGACCACCAGGGGCCCGACGGCGCAGCGCACCCGGGGATCGTCGTCACAGCGCTGCTGGACGCGATCCTCTTGGCCGGGGGTGAGGTGAGCGGTGCGCAGGTGGACCTGAAGGCCCCCGCTCCGGTGGGCGAGTTCGTGGAGATCGAGGCGGGTCCGGACAGTGCGACGGCCCGCTGCGGTGGTCAGGTGGTGGCCGAGTGCCGAACCTGACGCACAAGATCCTCCAGGACCACTTGCTGGAGGGCGAGCTCGAGCCGGGCTCGCCGATCGGCCTCCGCGTCGACCAGACCCTTCTCCAGGACGCCACCGGGACGATGGCCTGCATGCAGTTCGAGCAGCTCGACGTGCCGCGCGTACGCGTCGATCGCGCGGTCCAGTACGTGGATCACAACGTCATCCAGCTCGACTTCAAGAACCCCGACGACCACCGGATGCTCCAGGCGATGGCGCGGAAGTTCGGCATCGACTACTCGCGCCCCGGGAACGGCATCTGCCACTACGTGCACATCGAGCGCTACGCCAAGCCGGGCGACGTCCTCGTCGGCGCCGACTCCCACACAACGACGAGCGGCGCGCTCGGGATGGTCGCGATCGGCTCGGGCGGGCTCGACGTGGCCGTGGCGATGGCGGGCTACCCCTACGAGATCGCCTGTCCGGAGGTGGTCGAGGTTCGGCTGGAGGGCACCCTCCGGCGACCCTGGGTGCAGGCCAAGGACATCATCCTGGAGCTGCTGCGCCAGCGCGGCGTGAGCGGCGGCAAGAACAAGGTGTTCGAGTTCACCGGCCCGGGGACCGCCGACCTCGCGGTCCCCGAGCGCGGCACGATCGCGAACATGATCGCCGAGCTGGGCGCCACCTCGGCGGTCTTCCCGCCCGACGAGAAGACACGTGACTGGCTGCGCCGGCAGGAGCGGGAGGACGACTTACGACGATCGGATCGAGATCGACCTGGACGAGCTCGGCCCCCTCGTGGCCAAGCCGCAGAGCCCGGGCAACGTGGTGCCGGTCGAGGAGATCGCGGGCACCAGCCTGGCCCAGGTGTGCATCGGCTCGTCGGTCAACTCCGGCTACGCCGACCTGGCGCTGCCGGGCGCGTTGCTCGACGGGGAGATCGTCCACCCGGAGATCGCCGCCACCGCCACGCCGGGCTCGCGCCAGATCCTGACGGCGATCGCGGAGTCGGGCGTCTACCGCCAGCTGGTGGAGGCCGGCGTGCGCATGCTCGAGCCGGTGTGCGGCCCGTGTGTCGGAATGGGCCAGGCGCCACCCACCGGCGCGAATTCGCTGCGCACCATGAACCGCAACTTCCCCGGCCGCAGCGGCACGCCGGACGACTGCGTGTACCTGTGCTCGCCCGCCGTCGCCGCGGCCTCGATGCTGGCGGGCAAGATCGCCGATCCGCGGGAGCTCGGCGATCCGCCGGAGCTGCTTCCCGAGCCGGAGCTCAAGCCGTACGTGGACGACGTGCACATCTTCAAGCCCGCCGACGAGAAGGACGCGGAGAAGATCGAGATCCCGCGCGGACCCAACATCAAGACCCCGCCCGAGCACGAGCCGATGCCGGAGTCGATCGCGGCGAAGGTGGCGACGGTGCAGCCGGACGACATCTCCACGGGCGACCTGGCGCCCGACGGCGTCGAGGTGATGTCCTACCGCTCGAACATTCCCGCGATCGCCGAGTTCACGTTCCGCCACCGCGACCCGGAGTTCCGCAAGCGGCTGCACGAGTGGGGGAGCGGGTTCATCGTCGGCGGCGACAACTACGGCCAGGGGTCCTCGCGCGAGCACGCGGCGCTGGCGCCGCTGCAGCTGGGGGTGAAGGCGGTGTTCGCGAAGTCGTTCGCGCGGATCCACCGCCGCAACCTGATCGCGCAGGGGATCCTGGCGCTCACCTTCAAGGACGACTCAGACTACGACCGCGCCGAGGTGGGGCAGCTGTGGAAGCTGCCCAGGGTGCGCGAGGAGGTGAAGGAGGGCGACGACATCACCGTGGAGGTGGAGGGCGGCGAGACCTTCCAGGTCACGCACGACTTCGCGCCCAAGGAGCGCGAGATCCTGATCGAGGGCGGCCTGCTGCACTGGCTCCAGGAGCACGGCGAGAAGGCGCAGTGAACGAACCGGTCCGGATCGCCGAGGGCGTACATCGGTGCGGCACCGACCTGGTCAACTGGTACCTGGTCGAGGAGGGCGGCCGCGTGACGATCGTGGACTGCGGTGCGCCCGGCTACTGGCCGCAGCTGGATCCGTCGCTCGCGGCGATAGGGCGCGCCCGGAGCGACGTCGACGCGGTGGTGCTCACGCACGGTGACTCGGACCACGTGGGGTTCTCAGAGCGGTTGCGGTCGGAGGCGGGCGTGACCGTGTGGGCGCCCGTGGGGGATGCGAAGCTGGTGCGCGAGGGGAAGGTCAAGAAGACCGAGGGCTCGCCGCTGCCCTACCTGCGCTACCCGTTCGCCTACAGGCTGCTCTTCCACCTTGTGCGGAACGGCGGGGCGAAGGTCCCGGCGGTCGCGAATCTCTCGACGTACGACGGCGGCCAGACGCTCGAGGTTCCGGGGAACCCGGTGGCGGTTCACACGCCCGGCCACACCCGCGGGCACTGCGTTTTGCAGTTCGGCGACGTGCTGCTCGCCGGCGACGCGATCTGCACGCTCAACCCTTTGACCGGCCGCCGGGGCCCGCAGGTGATGCCGAAGGCGTTCGACACCGACAGCGCCGAGGCGCTCGCGTCGATCGACCTGCTCCCAGAGGCGTCGGTGATCGGGGTCGGCCACGGCGACCCGTGGACCGAGGGGACGGCGGCCGCGAAGGACCGCGCCCGCGAGGTGGGGCCCACCTAGAGCCGCTCGTCCACCGAGCGCACCTTGTCCTCGAGCGTCTGGTCCGGCTTGTCGCGGCGCTCGTCGAGCTTCAGCACGGTGTAGACCCGCGGGATCCCGGATTCGAAGGGGACCGCGTGGAGCTCGCCCACCACGGCGAGGATGTCCTCGGTCGAGCCCTCGAGCTCGGTGCCCATCGCGTGCAGGCGGAAGCGCACGCGGTCCTGCGCGCGCAGGCGGCGCTGGATCTCGGCGATGTACTCGCTCGCGCTCGCCCCCGGCCGGCCGAGCGCGATCACCGTCAGGTCAGCCGTGGCCACGTTGCGGAATCGCCCGTCAGCCGAGCCCGGTCCAGACGGTCTTCACCTCGAGGTAGGCGTCCAGGTTCGCGTGCCCCATCTCGCGCCCGATGCCCGACGCCTTGTAGCCGCCGAACGGCGCGGCGGGGTCGCTCGGCCCCCACACGTTCACGTAGATCGACCCGGCCTTGAGCATCGCCGCCAGCCTGTGGGCGTTGCCCACATCGCGCGTCCATACCCCGGCGGCCAGCCCATACTCGCTTGCGTTTGCGCGCCGGGCGACCTCCTCGAGGTCGTCGTAGGGCATCGCGACCAGCACGGGCCCGAAGATCTCCTCGCGCGCGATCCGCATGTCGTCGCGCACCCCCGTGAAGAGCGTGGGACGCACGAACAGCCCGTCGCCGTTTCCCCCGACAACCCGCTCGGCGCCCTCCTCCTCGCCCGAGCGGATGTAGGACATCACCCGCTCGAACTGCTCCTGGGAGACGAGCGGCCCGAACTGGGTTTCCGGGTCGAGGCCGGGCCCGACGCGCGCCTTCTCCGCGCGGGCGGCGAGGCCTGAAACGACGTCGTCGAACTGATCGCGGTGCACGAACAGGCGGGAGCCGGCGTCGCAGGCCTGGCCGGTGTTGAAGTAGATCCCCTGGAACGAGCCCTTGATCGCCTTCTCGATATCAGCGTCCGGAAGGATGATGTTCGCGCTCTTGCCGCCGAGCTCAAGCGTCACCCGCTTGAGCATGCGACCGGCCTTGGCGCCGATCTCGCGCCCCACTGCGGTGGAGCCCGTGAACGCGACCTTCTGCACTCCGGGGTGGTCCACGAGCGCGGCGCCGGTCTCGCCGTCGCCCGTGATCACGTTCACGACGCCCTCGGGGAAGCCGGCCTCCTGGATCAGCTGGCCCAGGCGGATCGCGCTGAGCGGGGTCTGCTCCGCGGGCTTGAGAACGACCGTGCAGCCGGCCGCCAGCGCCGGCGCGATCTTCCACGCGGCCATCAGGAGCGGGAAGTTCCACGGGATGATCTGCCCGCAGACGCCCACCGGCTCCTTCCTGGTGTAGACGAACACGTTCGGCCAGGAGACCGGGATCGTCTCCCCCTCGATCTTGGTCGGCCAGCCGGCGTAGTAGCGCAGGTGATCGATCGCCCCGGGCAGGTCGACGCGCGCCGCCATCTTCACCGGCTTGCCGTTGTCGAGCGACTCGATCTCGGCCAGCTCGCCGGCGTGCTCCTCGATCAGGTCGGCGAGCTTGTTCATGAGAATCGACCGCCCGGCGGCGGGCATCGTTCCCCACTTGCCCTCGAAGGCCGCCGTCGCGGCCCGGACCGCGCGGTCGACGTCCTCCGGCCCCGCGTGCGCGACATCGCAGATCGGCTCGCCCGTGGCCGGATCGATCGTCTCGAACGTCCGGCCGTCGGCGGCCTCGGTCCAGTCGGGCCCGATCAGCAGCCTGTGCGGCCCGCCCGATACGAACGCGCGGGCGGCGTCGGAGAGCGCCTCGGCGGTGGCGGTCGCCATACGGCTGGAGGATAGTCCGGGGTAGGCTCGCGCCGTGAGGCGGCTCGCGGCAGCGTTCCTACTTCTCGCGATCCTTCTCGCGGGCTGCGCCAGCCGAGCCGCCGACGAGCGGCGTGCACGGGCGGATCTCGTCAAGCGCCTCGAGGCGGCGGTCACGGCCCGGGCGCGGATGCAGGCCGCGGCCGGCGTCTTCAAAGGGCCGGTGCTGCGCACGCGCTGCGACCCCGCGCTCGGCACGGACCAGACCGACCTGACCGAGCTCGCCGGTCGCTACCGCTGCATCGCGATCACGTACGAGACGCGCTTCAACTACACCGGGGAGATCTACCTGGCGATGGTCGACTACCGGCACCGGACGTTCCGCTTCCGCCGCTACAAGATCCCGCTGTATCTCGGGGTCTGACCGGCCTACGAGGGGCTGCTTACGCCCGGAGGACGATCTTGAGCGCCTCGTGCCGGTCGTACACCTCGTAGGCCTCGGCGGCGTCGTCGAGGCTCATCTCGCGGCTGACGAGCGGTGAGACGTCGAGCC
>VAWV01000295.1 GCA_005883295.1 Actinomycetota bacterium | reverse complement strand
CCGTCTCGGCGATCTGCCCGGCCAGTGCCTCGAGGTCGGCGTGACGCGGTCGTGATGCCCGGGCGGCTTCGCATTCCTCGGCTGAGACGACCTTCGGAAGATCCATGCTCCGTCCTCGTTTCCTCGTTCCCGGGTACCGACCTGATACTGACTACCGAGGAGCCGACATGCCTCTGAGCGAGATCCACGTTCGCAGCGAGCACAGCGCCGGGCGGGTCGCGGTGGTCGAGAACACGCTGCCCGCCACACACGGGTGTCTGATCAGAACCCCGTCCTGATCCTCACCGGACCTCCCGGCTCGGGGAAGACCACGGTCGCCGGGCGGCTCGCGACCGACTCGCAGCGCGCGGTGCATCTCGAGTCGGACCAGTTCTTCCACTTCGTCAAGACGGGCTACGTCGAGCCCTGGAGACCGGAGTCGCACGACCAGAACACGACGGTGATGCGAATCGTCGCCGCGGCTGCGGCGGGGTATGCCACCGCCGGGTACTTCACGATCCTCGACGGGATCATCAGTCCGCGCTGGTTCCTGGAGCCGGTGCGCGATGCGCTCTCCGCCGCGGGGCTCCCGGCCGCCTACGCCATCCTGCGCCCGCCACTCGCGGTCTGCGTTTCCAGGACGACCGTGGATCCCGCTGTGGTGGAACGGCTCTGGAACGAGTTCGCCGACCTCGGGGCACTCGAGTCCCACGTGATCGATGCGGCTGGGAGACCCGAGGATGTGGCCGACGTGCTCGCTGCGCGACTGTGGAACGGCGAGCTGGCGATCTGACACTCAGGACGACACGCTCGCCAGCCGCGCTCGCAGGAAATCCCGCTCCGCGGGCTGGGACGCGAGCTCGAGTGCCGTGGCGTAGGCGTCGGCGGCCTCGGCGCCGCGGCCCAGCCGCCTCAACAGGTCGGCGCGGGAGGCGTGGAAGAGGTGGTAGCCGTCCAGACCGTCGATCCGCTCGATCAGCTCAAGCCCGCGCTCCGGGCCCTCGGCCATCGCGACCGCCACGGCGCGGTTCAACTCCACGACCGGACTCGGCACCGCCTGAGCGAGCAGTGCATAGACCTCGGCGATGCGGAGCCAGTCGGTCGCGTCGGCCGTATCGGCTCGGGCGTGCTCGGCGGCGATGGCGGCCTGAAGTGCGTAGACGCCGGGCGGCAGGCGCCTGACGATCTCCACTCCCTCCTCGATCTCCTCCCTGTCCCACAGGCGGCGGTCCTGGTCCTCGAGCAGCACCAGCTCACCGGCCGGACCGGTGCGGGCATCGCGCCGCGAGTCCTGGAGCAGCATCAGCGCCAGGAGTCCGGCCACCTCGGGCTCGTCCGGCATGAGCTCGCGGAGGATGCGCGCCAGGCGGATCGCCTCGGAGCACAGCTCACGACGGATCAGGGCCTCGCCGGCGGTTGCGGCGTAGCCCTCGTTGAAGATCAGGTAGAGCGCGGCGAGCACCGACGGCATCCGGTCGGGAAGCTCGTGGTCGGCGGGCACGACGTAGGGGATGCGGGCGTCGCGGATCTTGCGCTTCGCTCGCACGAGCCGCTGCTGCATGGCCGGCTCCGAGGTGAGGAACGCGCGCGCGATCTCCGGCGTCTGCAGGCCTCCCAGCGTGCGCAGCGTGAGCGCGACGCGCGCCTCGGGGGCCAGCGCCGGGTGGCAGCAGGTGAAGATCAGCCGCAGCCGGTCGTCGGGGATCGAGCTGTCGGGCATCTCGCCGTCCTCGTAGCTGGTGGGCGCCAGCGCCTCGAGCTCGCGAACCTTGTCCTCGAGGCGCTGGGCCCGGCGGATGCGGTCGATCGCCTTGTTCCGGGCGGTGGTGGTGATCCAGGCGCCCGGGTTACGCGGCATGCCGCGCTCGGGCCACACCTGGAGCGCCACCACGAACGCGTCCTGCACCGCCTCCTCGGCGAGGTCGAAGTCGCCAAGCACGCGAATGAGCGACGCGACCGCCCGTCCGGACTCCTCCCGGAACAGGCGCTCGACCGCCTCGGCCGGAGCGCTTACCGCGCCGCCTCCACCTTGTTCGTGTGGGTCTCGGAGCCCGCGACCTCGTAGTCCATGACCGGACGGACCTCCACCGCACCGCCGGGTCCTCGCACTCGAGTAGGTAGAAGCCGCCGAGCTGCTCCTTGGTCTCGGCGAATGGGCCGTCCGTGACGATCGGCTCGCCAGCCTCCTGGATCTTCACGGTGGTGGCGGTGGCGCTCGGCTGGAGACCCTCGCCCGCCACGAAGGCACCGCCGTCCGTCGTCGCGCGGGTGAACGCGTCCCACTCCTTCATGCCTTCCCGCATCTGCTCGGGCGTCCTATCCGCGTAGCGGGACTCGTCTCCGATGAGCGCAAGCAGGTACTTCATGGGTCAGACCTCCTGTGGTCGTGGGCGGCGCCTTTCGCCGCTCTCATTCTGACGACGAACGGGGGTCGGCCAGATCGACACTGATACGGTCGCGCCGTAACCACGCGAACCCGAGGAGGTGGCAGATGGCCGTTGGACTGCGCCTGAGCTTCTCGACACTCACCCTTGACGACTACGACGCGGTCTGCGAGGCGCTCAACTTTCCCGGCGACTGGCCCGACGGGCTGGTCGCCCACGGCTCGCATGAGGCGGACGGCCATCTGGTGGTGAACGACGTGTGGGAGTCGCGGGGACAGTTCGATCGCTTCGTTCAGGAGCGGCTTCAGGGAGCCATGGGCCAGGCGATCGGGGATCGCGCCGAGGAGCGCTTCGGACGTCTGCGTCCGAGCCGCGTGTCCGAGCACAAGCACGGCCGCGGCGCTGATGCCGGCGGCAATCGCGGCGAACGTCCAGGCGTTGACGAACGCGCTGTGGCCGCTGGTGCCGGCCTGTCCGAGGATCGCGATCACGATCGCGACGCCCAGCACGCCTCCGAGCTGGCGGGCCGTGGCGTTGAGGCCGCTGCCGGTCGCGTAGAGGCGCGCGGGCAGGCCTTGAACCGCGGCGGTGGTCAGCGTCGGGAAGGCCATTGCGATCCCGATGCCGGTGAATGCGGTCCCGGGCAGCCAACGGATGACGTAGTCGGCATGCGTGCCGGCACGCACGGCGTACCACGCGCAGCCCGCGGTGTAGATAACCGCGCCGATGCCCGCGATCGGGACCAGTCCGTAACGATCGGCCAATCTCCCGGCCGGGCCGGCGAGCGCCGCCGTGATCAGCGGCCCGGGCGTGATCGCCGCGCCGGCCGCGAGCACGGTGTAGTGCCAGATCGACGTCAGGAACAGGACGTCGGTGAGGATCTTCGCGTAGAAGGCGCACGCGAAGATCAGGATCGCGACGTTCGCGAACCGCACCGAGGGAATGCGCAGCGACAGGTTGCTGGTGGTCCATGGTTGCCTGCGCGACCGCCACGACAGCGCCGCCACGAGCACCGTGGCCCCGGCGAAGCTGGAGATGACGCGGGTGTCGCCCCATCCCCAGTTGGGTCCCTGAGTCAGGCCCAGCGCCACCAATGAGACCGTGCCCGTCAGCAGCCCGATGGCGATCAGGTCGGGCACCCGCCCGTACTCGAGATCGTGCTGCTCGCGGAGCACCCGCCGCCCCATCATCAGTGCGGCGGCGCCGAGCGGGACGTTGACGAGGAAGACCAGCCTTCAGTTCGACGCGTGCACGAGCAGGCCGCCGAGCGATGGCCCGACCGCCGCCGCGACGGCCGCCGATGCGCCAAGCATCGCGATCCCGCCGATGCGCCGCTCGAGCGGGAGCTCGCCCAGCAGCAGCCCGAGCGAGGTCGGCACCAGCAGCGCGGCGCCGACGGCCTGGAGGAGTCTCAGCGCGACAAGCGCCTCCGCCGACGGGGCGACGGTGCACAGGAGCGACGCGAGCGTGAAGGCGAGCAGCCCGGTCATGAACACCCGACGGCGGCCGACGAGGTCGGCCAGCTGCCCGGCGGGTACCAGGAGCGCGGCGAACACGATGTTGTAGCCGTTGAGCACCCACGACAGCCAGGAGCGCGCGACGTGGGGGAAGCTGCGCTACCACCAGCACCGCGCGGAGTCGCCCACCGGACACGACCGGCGGGCGGACCTGCGCCTGTTCTGATTGGACGGGCAACCGAGCCATCGCGGGCTACGCCCCCGCTGGCAACCGGGGCGCCTCCGGGCGCGTAGTTTGCATGTTGTCCGGCAAAGGTGCCGGCTAGACCGCTGCCCGCTCGGGCAGGCCGACCTCTTCCGCCAGCTGCGCGGGCGAATAGGTGCCGCTCGGCACGATCGCCGCGCCCTGCATGTGCGAGGTGCGCAGGATCGGGTAGTGCAGCTCGCCGTGGGGTCCGCCGGTGCGTCCGGTCCCCCCATGAGTGGCGAGCGGGGCCGCGAATCCGATGTGCGATTCGTTCACCTTCAGCAGCCCGGCGTTTGTCACCTCTTCCACGAAGCGATCGATGATCGCCTCGTCGCTCGCCCAGACCGAGTTGCGCAGCCCGTACTCGTTCGCGTTGAGGAAGTCGATCA
>VAWV01000105.1 GCA_005883295.1 Actinomycetota bacterium | reverse complement strand
CGGGCCGCGGTCACCAAGCGGAAGGGCAGCTACGCCGAAGCCCGGCTGGTGGAGCTGGTCGAGCCGAGCCCGGAGCGGATCGAACCCCGCGCCGCGCACCCCGGCGCGCCCTGGCAGGTGCTGCCGTACGAGCGCCAGCTGGAGGAGAAGGAGCGGCAGGTGCGGGACGCGCTCGAGCGCCTCGGCTCGTTCACCGATCCGCCGGTGGAGCCGATCGTCCCGGCGCTCGAGCAGTGGCGCTACCGCAACAAGCTGGAGTACTCGTTCGGCGCGGGCGAGGACGACGAGCTGCGGCTCGGCTTCCACCGCGCCGGGCGCTGGAACGAGATCGACGACGTGACCAAGGACGTCCTGGCGTCGCCGCGGGTGGACGAGGTGCGCGAGCGGGTCAAGGCCTGGTGCCGCGCGGAGGGACTGTCGACCTGGGACCGCCGGGACGGCTCGGGGTTCCTGCGCAACCTGGTGGTGCGCGAGGGCCGCAGGACCGGGATGGTCCAGGCGCGCGTGGTCACGAGCGCGGGCGACTTCCGGGCGCCCGAGCTGGCCGGGCACGCGGGCGCCGACAGCTTCCTGTGGACCCGCACGGGCGGCGTCTCCGAGACCACCCGCGAGGGCGAGACGCTCCACCTGCACGGGCCGCTCAGGATCGCCGAGGAGCTCGACGCCCTCGGAGCGCGGCTGCGCTTCGAGGTGTCACCGGACGCCTTCTTCCAGGTGAACACCGAGATGGCCGAGCTGCTCTACGGGGCGGCAGCGGAGCTCGCGGGCCTGACCGGCCGCGAGCGGGTCTTCGACCTCTTCTCGGGCATCGGGACGATCGCGCTCGCGCTGGCCACCGCGGCCGGAGAGGTCTGGGGCATCGAGCTGGTGGAGGGAGCGGTAGAGGACGCGACCCGGAATGCACGGCTGAACGCGATCGACAACGCCCGCTTCGTGGCGGGCGACGTTCGCACCGGCGTGCGGCCCCTGCTTGAGCGCGCCGGCCGCCCGGACGTGGTTGTGGTTGACCCGCCGCGGGCGGGCCTGTCGGCGAAGATCGTCCGCCGTGTGCTCGAGACCGAGGCGAGGCGGGTGGTCTACGTCTCCTGCAACCCCACGACGCTCGCGCCGAACGCGCGGCAGATGGCCGACGCCGGCTACCGGCTGGCGGCGGTCAGGCCCGTGGACATGTTCCCGCAGACGCCGCACATCGAGTGCGTGGCGCTGCTCGAACGAACCGCTAGCTAGCCCTCCTCGACCTGGTCCTCTTCCTCGAGCGGGACCTGCTCGGCGGCGTGCACCGAGCACAGGTAGGTGTCGCCGGCCTCGAGCGAGGCGCGGATCTCCTCGTCGGTCAGCGTCGCGCCGCACTCGGCGCAGGTGTGCTCGATCACCGGGTCGACGCTGTGGGGCTCGAGATCCATCGGGGCGCGACTATACGCCGGTCGGGCGCCGACCTCGGCGTGGCCGGGCGGAGCCTCAGGCCTCGATCTTGGTCTCGCTCGCGATCACGTGCGTGACCGGCTTGCCGGTGGCCCTCTCCACCTGATCTCGTCGAACTCCTTGAAGTTCACCGCGTCCTCGACGGCGGCCACGGGGTCGGGATCGCCGACCTTGCCGTCGTCCACCTCGAGCCCCTCGGCGCGCAGTCGCCCGACCGCCGCCCGCACATGGGCCTCGGCCTCCTCGCCGCCGGCGTGCATGTCGGCCGCCCAGGTCACACCGTGCGGAGTCGACGGGACGAGGAGATGGAACTTGACCGGCCCCTGCGCGGCCCGCGCCTTCAGCGCCTCGAGCAACTCGGCAGATCCCGCGGTGCGGTTGGCGACGACCAGTACTTCGGCCCTGTCGGCCATCGAACCCTCCTCCTCTCGCTCGGGGAGGGACTCTAGTACGGCGGGAAGGCCGCGTACCAGTCGCCCAGGGCCCTGAACGCGGCCCAGAACTCGCGCTTCGAGCCCTCGTCGTCGAGCGCCTGGTCGATGTCGGGCACGAACAGCGCGTCGCAGGACGGCGTGAGCTTCTGCACGCGGCCGGGCTCGGGATCGACCGGGCGTCCCAGCGGCACGTCGAGGTCCATCAGCTCGGCGAGCGCGGCCTCGCCCATCACCACCACGATCCGGGGCTGCACGATCGCGAGCTCCTCGAGCACGCGGGCTCGGCACTCCGGCGCCGACTGCTCGGTGTCCGGGACCGGGCACTTCACGCACAGCGTCCCGTAGACCGTCAGCGGGTCGATCCCCAGTCGCTTGAAGCTCTTCATGAGCGCGCTGCCCGCGCGCCCGTAGAACGCCACGCCCTCCTCGATCTCCGACGCGGTCGGGGCGTACTTGAGCAGGAAGATGTCGGCCTGCGGGTGCCCCGACCCGAGCACCGGCATCAGCTGCCCGCGCGGGCAGTGCTCGCAGGCCTGGAGCTCGTGGGTGAGCTGGTTCAGCTCCCTTATCGCCCGCTCCAGGTACTTCTCCCGGATCTCGTCGTCGGTGGCGGGCATCCAGCCGCGAGGTTTTGACGGGGCGCCGTGCTGTCCTCTCGCGTGCATCACTTGTTGCCTCGCCGACGCGTCCGCCGGGTGGATCGCCGGGTCGGCCTCCGGCTCTGCCGCGGGGCCGCGCCCGGCGCCTTGGTCTGGATCAGCTTGAGGGCCTGCACGTAGAGGAGGCTCTGCCGGCGCCGGATGATGTCGGCGTCGCGCAGCGACTCCAGGAACTCCTCCGGGCCGTCGAAGTCGCGCATCGCGATCTTCACCGACCCGAGACCCTGCGGCACGTGGCTGTCCGAGCCGGCCCCCGCGGGGATGCGGTACTTGGCGGCGAAGCGCGCGGCCTCCTCGTTGAACGACTTCATCGCCACGCGCGGGTTGAAGACCTCGATCGCGTCGATGTCCTCGACCACGTGCAGGAGGTGCTCGTAGTCCGGGACCGAGTGCATGCGGTCGAAGGGGTGCGGGATGTAGACGAGCCCGCCCTGCCGCCGGATCTCGGCGATGGTCTCCTCGAGTGTCAACCCCCGCTGGATCTTCTCCTCGATGAAGAGGCCGATGACCTCGCCCTGGTCGGCGGTCTTTACCTCCTCGGCAACGATCACCTTGATGCCGTCCGCCCGCTTGCGAGCCTCGAGCGCCCCGGAGATCTCGTTGTGGTCGGTCACCGCGATCGCGCCGAGGCCCCGGTCGCGGGCGGTCTCGAGCAGCCGCGGCACTGGCGTGGCGCAGTCGTGCGAGTGGTCGGTGTGCATGTGAAGGTCCACGTGGATCAGCGGGCGCGATTCGAGCCGGCGCCGGAGGGTCACCTTCCCCGGGCCGTGGCGGCGCGCGGCGATCCGCCCGTACAGCTCCTCGAACTGGTCGGCCACGCGTGACCACTCGAGCTGCGGGTGGAGCTTCACGATGCGGCGACGGAGCTGGTCGCGCAGCGTGCTGTCGCCCACCAGGCGGGCCAGTTGGGCGGCGAGCGTGTCGGTGTCGCGCGGCTCGAACAGGAGGCCGCGGTCGCCGTCGGCGAGGGCCTCCTCGTACTGCGGCAGCCGGGCCGCCACCGGCACGGCTCCGCCGGCCATCGCGCGGAACGGGAGCTGCGGCGCGGGCGTGATCCCCGCCGAGGCCATCACCACGATGTCGGCGCGCGCGAGGTGCTGGGCCTCCGAGCCGTGCTCCGGGCCGATGAACCTCACGCGGTCGCGGATCGCGCGCGCGATCGGCACCGCCGGCTCGCCGCCCGGGAGCCGCGACCAGACCGTGGCCTGCCACGGGAGGTGCGGGGGGAGACGGCGCAGCGCGCGCAGGAAGAGGCGCAGCGCCCCGCGCTCCTCCTCAGCGCAGTAGAGGATCTCCACCAGCTCGCGCTCGTTCGAGTGCGGACGCGGCACCAGCTCCGCGCCCGGGGCGATCACCGAATACTCGCCCGGGAAGTACCGGGCCATCAGGTCACGTGTCACGGACCAGCTCGCGGTGCGTCCATCCAGCCGCCCGAAGAGCAGCGTGACCAGCCGGCGCGCCACCTGCGTCGAGAGCACCCGCTCCGTGGCCGAGTGAAACGTGCCGACGTTCAGGGCGCGCGAGTGGCGGAGCGCCGCCGAGGACGCGCTCGGCGCGAACGGCTCGTGCACGTGGACGAAGTCGAAGTGGCCGTTGTCGAGAAGGGTCTCGATCGTGCGCGAGACGTCGACGGGAAGCGAGAGCGAGCCTCCGCGCCGCGCGGGCAGGCTCTGGCCGACAGCGAGCACGGACGCGCAGCCGGTCTCGTCGAAGGCGGCGTCGGGATCGTCGACGATCCGCTTGATCCGGGCACGGGACTCCCTGATCAGCTCACGCGATTCCGACGGAGCGACCACCGCAACGCGGTGCCCGCGCCCGCACAGCTCGTCCGAGAGCCGCTCCACGAAGCGGTTCACCTCGTGGTGCTGTTCCCATGCGTAGGGGGTTACCTGGGCGAAGGAGTAGCGCTCGGCGGGCACTCCCGGAGGATACGCCGAGGCGGTTGGGCCTCAGACGCCGGTCAGAGGCGGGTCGAGCCACTCGTCGAGCACGTCGGCGGAGTGGACCATCGCGCCCACGGTGAGTATCCGGCGCACCTGGATGGATGGGTTCACCAGGCTCAGATGCCGGCCCTCGTGCCGCAGCGTGCGGCCGTAGTCGAGGAACAGCTTGAACGCGGCCCCGTCCAGGAAGTCGAGGTTGGAGAGGTCCACGACGACGACCGACACCCGCCGCCGGTCGCACTCACCGAGCTCGTGCCCGAGCGTCGCGAGCGTGGCGCGATCGAGCTCGCCGTGCAGCGAGATGCGCGCGCTGCGCCCCTGATCGACGCAGAAGACGCGGAAGGTGCGGCTCGGGGCGGCCATTGGCTCCCTTCGGAGCCTCCCGCCCCACTGACTGTACTCCCCTGCGCTAAGCCGTCGCTGCGGTCCGGATGCGGCCCTTGCCCGGGAGCTTGGGCGCGCCTCCGTGCTCCGCGATAAACCGCTCGGTGTCCTCGCGGGCAACGGGGTCCGGGACCTGCACCGGGGGCGACTTCATCAGGTAGGAGGAGGGACCCTCGAGGGCGCCGCCGATGCCGTGGTTGAGCGCCAGCTTGCAGCAGCGCACGGCGTCGATCACGATCCCCGCGGAGTTGGGCGAGTCCCACACCTCGAGCTTCATCTCGACGGTCAGGGGCACGTCGCCGAAGGCCTGGCCCTCGACGCGGATGTGGGCCCACTTGCGGTCGGTCAGCCAGGGCACGTAGTCGGAGGGGCCGATGTAGACGTCGTCCGCCGGCAGCTCGTCGTCCATGATCGAGGTCACCGCGTTGGTCTTTGAGATCTTCTTCGACTCGAGCCGCTCGCGCTCGAGCATGTTGTAGAAGTCCATGTTGCCGCCGACGTTCAGCTGCGAGGTGTGCAGCATCCGCACCCCCCGCTCGGAGAACAGGCGCGCGAGCTGGCGGTGCACGATCGTCGCCCCGACCTGGCTCTTGATGTCGTCGCCGACGATCGGCAGGCCGCGCGCCTTGAAGCGCTGCTGCCAGTAGTCCTCGCGCGCGATGAAGACCGGGATGCAGTTGACGAACGCGCAGCCGGCCTCGAGCACCTGCTCGACGTACCACTTGGTCGCCTGCTCAGAGCCGACCGGCAGGTAGCTGACGACGACGTCGGTGCGGGTCTCGCGCAGCACGCGCACGATGTCGGCGGTCGGGCCGGGGGCCTTCGTGATCTTCTCGCTTAAGTACTTGCCGAGCCCGTCGTGGGTCATGCCCCTGAGCACGGGGACCTCGAGCGCGGGGACGTCGGCGAACTTGATCGTGTTGTTCTGGCCCGCCCAGATCGCCTCGGAGAGGTCGCGGCCGACCTTGTCGCGGTCGATGTCGAAGGCGGCGGTGAACTCGATGTCGCGCACGTGGTAGCCGCCCAGGTCGACGTGCATCAGGCCGGGGACGCGCGCGCTCGCGTCGGCGTCGCGGTAGTGCTGGACGCCCTGGACGAAGCTCGAGGCGCAGTTGCCGACGCCGACGATGGCGACGCGGACCGTCTCGGTCTGGTAGCGGGAATGGCCGTTTGTGGCGATCTCGCTCAAGTTCCTAGATTCCTCCTGGATCGAAGCAATGAGGGCCCGCGGCGGCGGACCCTTATGTGAAAAGAACCCGCGAGCCCGCGCTGGTTACGCGGACGGGGCCGAAGCCCTCTGCAGAGCCCTTCTCACATGGAGAACGCGCTGCAGCACGGTGAACCATGTGAGGACCGCCATCGCGTAGATCGCCGGGGCGAGCAGCTGGAAGTCGCCCAGCGACGCCCCCCTCGCGAACAGCAGCCCGGCGGAGAGGATAACCACGCGAACGGGTCGCGTCGCGAGCCCCACCTTGCACTCCACTCCCAGCGCCTCGGCGCGGGCCCTGGTGTAGCTCACCATCAGGGAGCCGAGGACGGTCACTACCACGGCCGCCACGGCCAGGTCGTCGCCGCGGGCGGAGAAGTACGCGGCGACGGCGGCCAGCACGATGCCCTCCTCGACGCGGTCCAGCGTGGAGTCGAGGAACGCGCCGAAGACGGTGCCCTTCCCGGACATGCGCGAGTAGCGCCCGTCGAGCGTGTCCATGACGGATCCCACGACGAACGCGAGGCCGGCCAGGAAGAAGAGGCGCTGGGTGACGAGCACTGCCGCGGCCACGTTGAGCGCGAAGCCCGTCATCGAGATCGCGTTCGGGGTGAGTCGCGACTCGATCAGCCGGTTGCGGGCAAGGCTCCGAACGTCGGCGGCGGTGCGGACCTGGGACGCCCGCCTGGGGCCGGGGCGTTGCGGGGGCTCGGTGGTGGACGCCGCCGGGCCGGGCGGGCTCGACGTCAAGCGGGCGCCTCGGCCCCGAGGCCGGTACCCGCCGGCTCATGTCCGCTGCCGGTCTCCCAGGCCCAGGCCTCGGGTCTGGCCCGGCCCAGGATCCGGTGCGCCCCATACGCGGCCACAGCCGCGACCACTACCCCAACCGCGCCGTCCACCCAGAAGTGGTTGGCGGTGACGATCACCACGAACGCGACGAACGCCGGATAGAACGCCCATGCCACGCGCAGCGCGCGGATCGTGACCAGCTTCACGGCCGGGATCGCGATCATCAGGGCGAAGGCCACGTGCATGCTCGGCATCGCCGCGTACGGGTTGAAGAGGAGCTTCGCGGTGTTCGCCTGCTGGTAGCCGACGGCGTTCGTCACGGTGTCCGTGAAGCCCCACTCGGGCAGCAGCCGGGGCGGCGCGACCGGGTAGGCCATGTACCCGACCAGGGCCAGCCCCATGGCGATCATGAACATGTTGCGCACGAAGTAGAACGCCTTGTTCCGGGCCAGGTAGAGCCAGATGAGGAAGGCCATGGTCACCACGAAGTGCGTGTTCACGTAGGCCCAGTCGGCGACGTTGATCAGCCACGACATACCCATGGCCCAGTGCTGGAACGCGGGCTCGAAGAACAGGTGCAGCCCGCGCTCGAGGTCCACGAGTGACCGCGCGTGGTCGAACGCGACGGGCGCCTGCCCGTCGACGATCCCACGCACGATGCGGTAGGCGTAGTAGGCGCCGGCGAACAGGGTCAGCTGCCTCAGGGCGTCCAACCACCCCTGGGGTAGCCAGCGGCTGCTCCAGTACCAGGTGCGAGTCAAGGCGACCAGAGCCTATTACGAGGCCGTGCGGCCAGGCAAGCCGCGCCGGCGGAGCTCATGCGGGCTAGCTCATCCACAGCGGCGGCCGTCCGCGACGACCCTGTCGGGGGCGAAATCCATCGTCAGCCGGAGCGGCCCGGGGCGCCGCGCGATCACCCGCGTCCACTCGCCGTCGCGCTCCACGCACCCCCGCGCGGCGCGCCAGTACGGCGACCAGGCCACGCGCACCGCGGCGGCGCCGGGCCGGCGCACGAGCAGGTTCACGTAGTCGGGCCCGAGCTTGGCCAGCGAGATGCTCGCGGGGTCGCGCGGGACGACCATCGGGTGCGGCAGCGTGAGCTCGTACACGCGCCAGTGGTGGGAGCGCCAGCGCAGGCGCAGGTACGGCAACCCGCTCTCGATCAGCGCGCGCTCGCGGTACGCGCTGTAGTCCGGTCTGGCGTCCGCGACGGCCACGAAGCGGACCCCACGCGCCGTGAGCCACGTGGCGTAGGTCTTCGGGTCGAGCCGGCCGTCGTAGAAGAGCCCGTTGCGGCCGATGTCGGTCTGCCGCTCCCAGCCCCGCGCGAGCGGGAACCGCGGCGCCACCTCCGCGGCCTCCCAGTGGCTGCGGGTGAAGGGGATCTCGATCCGCGAACGCTCCCGGTCGGCGGCCTCCAGGTAGCCGAGGAGGGGGCGGTAGTACGAGGCCTGCGTGGCGGGGTCCTCGTAGGCCTTTCGCAGGTCGCGGACGGCCGGCGACCACTGCCAGACCGCGAGCGAGGCCAGAAGCGCCCCCGCGAGCAGGATGGCGCCCCGACGTGACCGCGCGCGGCCGAGAAGCACGCAGGCCATCAGCGGTCCGGCGAACAGCGTGCCGAGCCGGGCCACGTTCCCGCCCATCGGCGAGTGGATGAGGACGGTGGCCGTTGCGGCGATGGCGTAGAGGACCGCTCCGATGCGCAGCGCCCGTTCCCGCCGCGGCAGCACCGCCGCGCACACGAGCGCGAAGACCGGGACCGGCAGGAACGCCGAGAACGCGAACGGCTCGTACCCCGTGCTGGGGAAGAGGAGGGCGAGCAGCAGGATGGGTGCGGCGGCGCCCGCGGCCAGCCACGCGCCGGCGCGGATGCGTCCCGACAGCGCGTAGGCGACCCCTCCGAGTGTCAGGAACGCGCCGGCCACCGGGCTGGCGAGCGAGCACGCCACAGCGAGAGCTGTAGCGAGCGCCAGACGGCGGCGCTGGCACGCAAGCAGCGCGCCCAGGCCGAAGGCCACCCCGAGCCCGAACGGGATGCGACCGGAGACCAGCGGAGCGGCCGCCGCGGCGCCGAACCACAGCGTGCCCCAGCGAGCCGCCGGCCCGAAGTGGGCGCGGGCGAGGGGCTCGAACAGGGCGGCCGAGGCGATCGTGGAGAGGGCTCCCACGACCAGCGGGCCGAGGGCCCAGGCGAGCGCCGGCAGGAGCACGCTGTAGCCGAGCGTGTAGTGCCCGCTGTACCAGTTGCCATCCCAGATCGTGAAGCCGACCCGGTCGAACAGCCGGGCCCTGTAGACGCTGGCCGCGAGGTCGACGGTTCGCGGCTCCACGAGCAGGTACGCGCCGGCCAGCACCGCGGCCAGCGCCGCCGGGGCGGCGCGCCGCCACGATGAGGCGGTCAGTCGTGTGAGCACCGGGACGCGGAGGCGTCTCGCCCCACGAGTGCGATAACCCCTCGCCGCCGGTGCCGGCACGGTTGCCGGTACCGGACTACCCACCTGAGAAAGGCTACCCGGACAGGAACTCGCCAACCAGGTCGACGACCTCGGGCCTGTCGAGCCACGGCCAGTGCCCCGCCCGCTCGATCACCTCCGCCCGCGCGTCGCCGCCGAGGGCATCCGCATAGGCGTGCCCCCGGCGCGGGCCAGCACGTCCGGGGGCGCCGAGCGGTACAGCCGCAGGATCGCGCGTTGCGTGCCGTGGTCGAGGTCCTCGAGCACCTGGTCGACCCACCGTTCGACGGTCTCCGGCGGCAGCGCCTTCAGCCGGCGCATCAAGAACCGCATGGTGAAGCGGCTGGTGGAGCCCATGAACAGCTCTCCGAGGACCGGCGTGCGCCAGATCCTCGCTGTCGGGTGCCAGCGGTAGCCGGGGAGGAACGGGACGGCGTCGATCACCACCAGTCGATCGATCAGCTCGGGCGCCTCCTGCGCGAGGCCGAGTCCCACCGCTCCCCAATCGTGGACCACGAGGGAGAGGCGGTCGCGCCCGAGGTGCTCCACGAATGCGTGCAGGAACCGCGTGTAGCCGGGGATCGAGTAGTCGAACGCCGCCGACTTGTCCGAGCGGCCGAAGCCGGGCAGGTCGGGCGCGATGCCGCCGGTCCGCTCCATGAAAGGGACCCAGAGCGAGCCGCTGTTGGGCACGCCGTGCAGGTAGAGGACCGGAGCGGCGGTGCGCGGCTCGGCCTCGCGCCACACCACCCGCGTGCCGGCGATCTCAGCCTCGCGCTCGACGACCTCTGTCACGCGACCACCCCGATCACGCGCGGGTGTCTACCAGCGCGGGCATAACGTTTGCTTCGTGCCCACCGCCGCCCCCTCCCTCCAGTGGAAGCCCGCGCAGCCGCGACGCCTGCGCGCGATCCTCGCGCGGCTCCGCGACGCCTACGGTCGTCCGGTCCCGCGTGCGCACCGCGCACCGATCGACGAGCTGATCCTCACCGTCCTCTCCCAGAACACGAACGACCGCAACCGCGACGTGGCCTACACGCGCCTGCGGGAGCGGTTCGCCTCGTGGGCCGAGGTCCGCGACGCTCCGGTCGCGGAGGTGGAGGAGGCGATCCGCCCCGGCGGCCTGGCGCCGACCAAGGCCGTGCGGATCCAGGAGATCCTCCGCGCGATCGGCGACGACGACCTGTCCTGGCTCGAGGACGCCCCGCTGGAGGAGGCGCGGGACTACCTCCAGGAGCTGCCCGGCGTCGGCCGCAAGACGGCCGCGTGCGTGCTGCTCTTCGCCTACGGCCGGCCCGACATACCGGTCGACACGCACGTCTACCGGGTGGGGTCGCGCCTGGGCCTCTTCCGCCCCGGCGCCTCGTTCAACGAGGCCCACGACGAGATGCTGCGGCTGGCGGCCGGGGCCTCGCCGTACGAGGCGCATGTCGCGCTGATCCGTCACGGGCGCCGGACGTGCACGGCGCGGGCACCACGGTGCTGGGAGTGCCCGCTCCTGTCGCTCTGCCCGTACGGAAAAGCTCGGACGAAGGCTCGGTGAGGGGTCAGACCCCTGGGGTGGGCAGCGCGCACTGAATCTGCCATACTCCCGCTTAGATTTTCAGCGCGAAGACTTAGAACCCGATAAGGAGCAGAAGACTTATGGCAAAGACGATAGGAATCGACCTGGGCACGACCAACTCGTGCATGGCGATCCTCGAGGGCGGTGATCCGACCGTTATCGAGAACGCCGAGGGCGCGCGGACCACGCCGTCCGTGGTCGCCTTCTCGCAGGGCGGCGAGCGCCTCGTGGGCGCGGTAGCCAAGCGGCAGGCCGTGACCAGGAGGAGAAGATCGTCCCGTTCAAGGTCGTCAGCGGTCCGAACGGCGACGCTCGCGTTGAGGCCGGCGGCAAGCAGTACTCCCCGCCGGAGATCAGCGCGATGATCCTCCAGAAGCTCAAGACCGACGCCGAGGCCTACCTGGGCGACACGGTCGACAGCGCGGTGATCACCGTCCCCGCGTACTTCAACGACGACCAGCGCCAGGCGACCAAGGACGCCGGCCGGATCGCCGGCCTCGAGGTCAAGCGGATCATCAACGAGCCCACCGCGGCGTCGCTGGCGTACGGCCTCGACAAGGAGGAGTCCGACCACACCATCCTGGTCTTCGACCTCGGCGGCGGCACGTTCGACGTGTCGGTGCTCGAGATCGGCGACGGCGTGTTCGAGGTGAAGGCGACCGCCGGTGATAACCACCTGGGCGGCGACAACTTCGACAAGGCGATCGTCGACTGGCTGGTCAAGGAGTTCAAGGCCTCGCAGGGCATCGACCTCTCGCAGGACAAGATGGCCCTCCAGCGTCTCTACGAGGCGGCGGAGAAGGCCAAGGTCGAGCTCTCGACTACGCAGGAGACGCAGATCAACCTGCCGTTCATCACGGCCGACGCGTCCGGGCCCAAGCACCTGGACCAGCGCCTCACGCGCTCGAAGCTGAACGAGCTCACCTCCGACCTGCTCGACCGCACGGTCGCGCCCACCAAGCAGGCGATGAAGGACGCCGGCGTGACGGGCGACGACATCCAGCACGTGGTGCTGGTGGGCGGCATGACCCGCATGCCCGCGGTCCAGGAAAAGGTCAAGGAGCTGACGGGCAAGGACCCGCACCGGGGCGTGAACCCGGACGAGGTCGTGGCCGTCGGCGCCGCGATTCAGGCGGGTGTGCTCGCCGGCGACGTGAAGGACGTCCTCCTGCTCGACGTCACCCCGCTCACGCTGGGGATCGAGACCAAGGGCGGCGTGATGACCAAGCTCATCGAGCGCAACACGACCATCCCGACCCGCAAGTCCGAGGTCTTCTCGACCGCGGAGGACAACCAGCCGAGCGTGGAGGTCCACGTCCTGCAGGGCGAGCGCGAGATGGCGGCTCACAACAAGTCGCTCGGCAAGTTCCAGCTCACCGGCATCCCGCCGGCGCCGCGGGGCATGCCTCAGATCGAGGTCACCTTCGACATCGACGCGAACGGCATCCTCAACGTGTCCGCCAAGGACCTGGGCACCGGGAAGGAGCAGAAGATCGAGATCAAGGCCGGCTCGGGGCTGTCGGAGCAGGAGGTCGAGAGCATGGTCAAGGACGCCGAGTCGCACGCCGACGAGGACCGGCGCCAGCGCGAGATCGTCGAGGCGCGGAACACAGCCGAGAACGCCGCGTACCAGGCCGAGCGCCAGCTGAACGAGCTCGGCGACTCGGTGGACGACTCCTCGAAGGAGGAGATCCAGGCGGCGATCAAGGACATCCGCGACTCGCTCGAGTCCGACGACGTGGCCGAGCTGCAGGCCAAGACGCAGGCGCTGCAGGAGGCGTTCCACAAGGTCTCCGAGCAGATGTACGCGGCGGCCGCCCAGCAGCAGGCCGAGGCGGCGCAGAGCACGAACGGCGCTCCCACGGACGGCGCCGGCGCAGGCGACGGCGAGGTCGTGGACGCCGAGGTCGTCGAGGGTGAGGGCGGCGAGAAGTGACGCGGCCCACTCCAAAGGAGGAGGCCGTCCGCGAGCAGCTGCGTGATCGGGACGGGGCGAGCGCGCCGGAGGAAGCCGGCGCGCTCGAGCGCCCGCCCGAGGAGGCTGCCGACGAGGCGGCGGTAGCGGAACCCGAGGCCGTAGCCGAGCGGGAGCAGGAAGAGGAGCCGGAGTCCGAGCGCAAGCCCGAGTCCGAGCGCAAGCCGGAGCCCGAGCCCGATCCCCTCGCGAAGGCGGAGGCCGAGCGCGACGATTACCTCGAGCTCGCCCGGCGCACGCAGGCCGACTTCGAGAACTACCGCAAGCGCGCGGTCAAGGAGATGGCGGCGGCCGGCGCGCGGGCGAAGGTGGGCCTCGTCCGCGATCTCCTGCCCGTGGTGGACAACCTCGAGCGTGCCCTCGAGTCGGCGGAGGACTCCGACTCGGGCCTGGCCAAGGGGGTCCGGCTTGTGCTGTCCGAGCTCCAGGGTGTGCTCGCGCGCGAGGGCGTGGAGGCCCTCGAGCCGGCCGGCGAGTCATTCGACCCGACCGTCCACGAGGCCCTCTCCACGCGCGCGGAGGACGGGGCGGAGCCCGGCGTGGTGCTCGACGTCGTGGAGAAGGGCTACCGGATGAGCGACACGGTTATCCGACCGGCCCGCGTGGTGGTGTCCGCCTGAAGGCGGCGAGATAGCTATGCCCGCGGTCAAGGATCCATACAACGTCCTCGGGGTCGACAAGAAGGCCTCGGCGGATGAGGTCAAGAAGGCCTACCGGAAGCTCGCGCGGCAGTACCACCCGGACCGCAACCAGGGCGACAAGGCGGCCGAGGAGCGCTTCAAGGAGATCCAGCAGGCC
>VAWV01000104.1 GCA_005883295.1 Actinomycetota bacterium | reverse complement strand
CCAGCGCGCGCACGCCGACATCCTGGTCGTAGGCACGGAATACGAGTCGATGACGCGGTACTCGCTCGCCTGGCGCGAGCTGATCGCCGACCTGAGAGCGCGCTTCTCAGGCGAGCTCACATACGCGGCCAACCGCCTCCAGGAGGCCGAGCCGATCGACTTCTGGAACGCACTCGACTTCGTTGGCGTGGACGCGTACATGCCGCTCGCCGCGCACGATCCGAATCCGTCCGTGGCCGCGCTCGTCCACGCGTGGTACCACCGCGGCTACGTGCACCGGCTGCAGGCGCTCGCCCGGCGTTGGAGGCGGCCGATCCTCTTCACCGAGATCGGCTACTACCCACGCGACGGGACGGCGATCGAGCCGAACAAGGTCCGCTGGGACTGGCCGCTCGACGCCCGGCCGCAGGCGCGTGCGTACGAGGCGTTCTACGAAGTGTTCAGCGCCAAGCCGTGGGTCGCCGGCGTGTACTGGTGGGATTGGCCCGCCAACCCGCCGGCGGGGTCGTCGGGCGATTACACGCCGCGCGGGGAGCCGGCGCAGCGCGTGATCGAGAAATGGAACCGTCCGCCGACGCTGACCCTCGGGGTCCGCCAGCGCGCGGGTGTCGTCGTACTGCGCGGAGTCGCAAAGCGTGCCGGCGCTTGCCCGGCGCTCGTTCGCATCCGGATCGAGCGGTCGCTGCGCAGCGGCTGGCAGGCGGTCAGCACGCCGAGCGCACGGCTGAGGCATGGGCGCTTCCAGCTGAGCGTCCGCCTGAGCTCCGGGCGCTACCGCGCCTCCGCACAGCTGACGGGCGGGTGCGCCCGCGTCAGATCCGGCGCGCATGTCTTCACACGCCACTGATCCGCTCGAGCGGAGGCTCTCCGCCGCGGCTTTCGTGGGGCTGGCGTTGTTCTCTGTGGTGCCGCTCGCGAAGCTCCTGAGCCACACACTCGAGCACGGCCTCGTCTTCACCGGCGCCGACGGCCTCTTCCCAGCCGACCAGTTCCAGTACATGTCCTGGATCCGGCAGTTTGGAGACCACCTGCTCGCGGCGAACCTCCTCGACCTCGCCCCGAGCTCCCACGTCTTCCTGCACCCGCAGTTCCTGCTCAGCGGCCTCGCCTGGCGTGCCGGCGTGGGCATTCAGATGGCGTTTCTCCTCTGGAAGCCCATCGCCGTCATGGCACTCTTCTTCGGATTCCGCTCCTACGTCGCTCGCTTCCTGCCGGGCACGGGTCAGCGAGTCGCGGCGTTCGTGGCCGCGATGTTCTTTGCGTCTCCGATCGCCGCGCTCGTCTGTTCGCGGCGGGGGCGACGTGGGGATACCTGCCCACGGCGATCGCCCTCGGCCTCATGCCGCTTTTCGCCCTCGGCGTCGAGCGCCTCTGGCGCGTGCCGGAGGGCAGGCCGCCCCCCAGGACCCTCCGGCTGATCCTGCTGGTGTCCGGGTGCGGTGCCGCCGTGTCATGGCTGCACCCGTGGCAGGGCGAGGTCCTCCTGCTCACGGTCCTGGCTGTCGCTGCTTTCGATCGCGCCGTGCTTCGGCAGGTGCGCTTCATAGCTCCGCTGGTCGCCCTGCTCGCGCCGCTCGTCTACTACTTCGTGCTGTCGCATGCGGACGCGGCCTGGTCCTTTGCGGCGCACGAGAACGCGCTCGGAGGCCACGTGCCGTGGTGGGCTGTGACCGCCGGGGTCGTGCCCCTTGCACTGCCGGCGTGCTTCGGCCTTCGCGCCGTCGATCGCTCCCCCGGCGAGCTCATGCTCCGCGCGTGGCCCCTCGCCGCGCTGGTCGTGTATCTCGTCTTGAGCCCTTCCTTCCCGCAGCACGCGTTCGAGGGGGTCAGCCTTCCGCTCGCCGTGCTCGCGGTACGCGGCCTCGGCCGGATGCGCCTTGCCGCCCCGACCATCGCCCTCTTCGCGGTCGTGGTGACGGTCCCGGGCGCGGCGCGCACGATCCAGACGATCTATCGCGCGCTCGGGGGCGAGGCGAGCGGGTACTACCTCCGCTCTGACGAGACCCGGGCGCTCGACTACCTCGCTTCCCTTCATGCCCCAGGCGGTGTCCTGTCCACGTACGACCTCGCCCCATTTGTCCCGGCCGCCACCGGCCGGCCGACCTGGGTTGGCCATCCCTCCTGGACGCGCCACTTCCCTGAGCGGGTGCGCGCGAGCGAGCTGCTCTTCGCCGGAGACCTGAGGCGCGAGCGAGCGATCGCGTTCATCAGGTCGACGCACGCGCGTTTCATCCTCGTGGGCTGCGGCCACCCGGCCGCGCCGTTCGCGCGTCTCGCGCCCGCGGTGTCGAGGACGCGAACGTTCGGCTGCGCGAGCGTCTACGAGGTCGCCCCGACGTCAGCGGCAGGCCCGGCGGGAGGGCCCGCCGCGCCCCGTACACTGGCTCGGCTGTGAAAGGCCTGGAAACGCGGTCGCCGGCGGTCGAAGAGCTGGCACAGCCGGCAGCCCCGGCCGGTGCGGCTCCGGGGGCGCTCGCAAGCCCTGCTCTTTCCCTGCGCGCAGTACTGCGCTCGCTTCGGCCGAAGCAGTGGGCCAAGAACGTCCTCGTGGTCGCGGCGCCCGGTGCCGCGGGCGTCCTCTCCCAGGGCCACATCGTCGCCAAGGTCGCGCTCGCGTTCGTCGCGTTCTGCCTCGTGTCCAGCGCCACCTATCTCCTGAACGACGTGCGCGACCTCGAGTCAGACCGGTTACACCCGACCAAGCGCCACCGGCCGATTGCAGCGGGCTCCGTCTCGGTGCCGCTGGCGCTCGCGCTGGGGATCGTGCTGGGCGCGGCGGGTGTCGCGGTCGGCGCGCTGGTCCGACCGACGTTCCTGATCGTGCTCGGTACCTACGTGGCGATCACGGCGAGCTACACGTTCTGGCTCAAGGACGTAGCGGTGGTCGACATCGTGGCGATCGCGTCGGGGTTCATCCTACGGGCCGTGGCCGGCGGCGTAGCCGCCGACGTGCCCCTGTCGCGCTGGTTCCTCATCGTGGCCTCGTTCGGCTCGCTCTTCGTGGTGTCCGGCAAGCGCCACGGAGAGCACATCGACCTCGGGGAGGAGGGCGCCGAGGTGCGCCCCACGCTCGGGGACTACTCCAGGAACTACCTCCAGTACGTCTGGACCATGACCTCCGGCGTGACGGTCGCCGCGTACTGCCTCTGGGCGTTCGAGATGGCGCCGAAGAACGAGACCGTTCCGTTCTACGAGCTCTCGATCGTGCCCTTCGTCACCTTCATCCTCCGCTACGCGATGTTGCTCGAGAAGGGCTACGGCGGCGCGCCGGAGGACGTGGTCCTCGGGGACCGCACGCTCCTGATCCTCGCGGCCGTATGGGCCGCGATCTTCGGAGCCGGTGTCTACGTCTACTGACGCGGGCGCCGCGTCCGGGGCGCGCGACGTCCTCCTGAGCGGTTGGGGGCGCACCGCACCCAGCCGCGCGGAGCTCGTGGAGCCCGGCTCGCGGGAGGCCCTCGCGGAGGCGCTCGCGGGCGCCGGGCCCAGAGGCGTGCTGGCTCGCGGGCTCGGACGCAGCTACGGGGACGCCGCCCAGAATGCGGGCGGACGGGTGGTCGCCATGGGCGGACTCGCCGAGCTGCGGGAAATCGACACCGGCAGGGGCGTCGTGACTGTCGACGCGGGGATGAGCATCCACGACCTCACCCGGGAGCTCCTCCCGGAGGGGCTGTTCGTTCCGGTCTCGCCCGGGACCGCGCACGTGACGGTGGGCGGGGCGATCGCCGCCGACGTGCACGCCAAGAACCACCACCGCGATGGCTCGTTCTGCGATCACGTGCTCGCGTTCGAGCTCCTGACGCCGAGCGGAGATCTGGTCACGGTCACCCCCACGGACGAGCCGGACCTCTTCGCCGCCACGGCCGGCGGCATGGGGCTCACGGGCGTGGTGCTCTCGGCCACCCTGCGGCTGCTGCGCGTGGAGAGCGCTTACATGGTCGTGGACCGCGAGCGGGCACACGATCTCGACGACGTCATGGGCCGGATGGCCGAGCGCGACCATGAGTACCGCTACTCCGTAGCCTGGATCGACTGCCTGGCGCGCCGCGGGAGCCTGGGGCGCTCGGTGCTGATCCGGGGCGATCACGCCCCGGCGGAGCTGCTCCGCAACGGGCGGCGCGACTCGGCACTGGCTCCGCCGGGTGGCGTGCGGCTGGCCGCGCCGCCCTGGACGCCGCCAGGCCTCCTTCGACGTTCCACCGTCCGTGTCTTCAACGAGGTCTACTACCGCGCCGCGCCGGAGCATGAGGTGGGCCGGCTCGAGCACCTGAGCTCGTTCTTCTATCCGCTCGACTCGGTCCGCAACTGGAACCGCATCTACGGGCCGAGCGGGTTCCTGCAGTACCAGCTGGTGGTCCCGTATGGCCGGGAGGATGCGCTCCGGGGCGCGCTCGAGAGGCTGAGTGGGGCCGGTGCTCCGTCCTTCCTGGCCGTTCTCAAGCGCTTCGGCCCTCAGCGCGGGCTGATGTCGTTCCCGATAGAGGGCTGGACGCTCGCGCTCGACGTACCGGCCGCGCTGCCCGGCCTGGGCGCCCTGCTGGACGGGCTCGACGAGCTCGTGGCGGGCGCCGCAGGGCGCGTGTACCTGGCCAAGGACTCGCGGCTGCGGCCCGACATGCTCGCCGCGATGTACCCGCGGCTCGGGGAGTGGCGAGCGGTGCGCGAGCGGGCGGACCCGGCCGGCGTGATGCGCTCCGACCTGGCGCGGCGCCTGGACCTGACGTGAGGGACGCGGTCGGCGGCGTGCAGTCGCTCCTCGTGCTGGGTGGCACGTCGGAGATCGGGCTGGCGACCGCGCGCAATCTGACGCGGGGCCGTACCCGGAGGATCGTTCTGGCGGCGCGGGATCCCTCCGCGGCGGAGGGCGCCGCGGACGAGCTGCGGGGGCTGGGCACCGAGGTGGAGGTCGTCCCCTTTGATGCGCGGGACTTCTCCTCGCACGCCCCGCTCGTGGATCGCGTGTTCGAGGGGCCCGGCGACATCGACTGCGCGCTGGTCGCGTTCGGCGTCCTGGGGGACCAGGAGCACCTGGCGCGCGACGGCATCGCGGCGGTCGACGCCGTCGAGACGAACTACGTGGGCGCGGTCTCGGTGTGCATCCCGCTGGCGGAGCGTATGAGGGAGCAGGGGCACGGGGTCATCGTCGTGCTCTCCTCGGTGGCGGGTGAGCGCGCGCGGAAGTCGAACTTCGTGTACGGCTCTTCCAAGGCCGGGCTCGACGCCTTCGCCCAGGGGCTGGGAGACCGGCTCCACGGAAGCGGCGTGCACGTAATGGTCGTGCGCCCCGGCTTCGTGCGCACGAAGATGACGGCGGGCCTCGACGACGTCCCTCTGAGCACCGGTCCGGACGCGGTGGCCGAGGCCATCGCCGACGGGCTTCGCCGGAACGCTCACACCGTGTGGGTCCCGACACCGCTCCGCTTCGTGATGTCGGCGCTGCGCCATCTCCCGCGCCCGCTCTTCCGCCGGCTCAACGTCTAGCGGACTCGATCAGCTCCACCAGGCGGGCGGTCTCGCGGGTCACGTCGCAGGTCTCGAGTACGTGCGCACGCCCCGCCCGGCCCATGGCGGCGCGCTCCGCCGCGTCGAACGCCAGCAGGTCGGCGATTGCTCCGGCCAGCGCTTGCGCATCGCCCGGCGGCACCAGGCGCCCGAACTCGGGCCGGATGAGCTCGGGGAGGCCGACCTCGTCGCTTGCCACCACTGGGACCTCCATCGCCAGCGCCTCCTTGACCACCACCGGCATCGAGTCCCGGTCGCCGTCGGCGGCGATCACGCACGGCATTGCGAGGAGGTCGGCCTCCTCCAGCAGCCGGCGCACCGCGCTGGGCGCAAGCGCGCCCACGAGCATCACCGTGCGCTCGAGCCCGTGGCGCCGGATCCGATCGGTCAGCTGAGCGCGGAGCGGACCGTCGCCCACGATCGTCACGCGGTCGAGTGGCACGGTCCCGCCGAGCACGGCCGCGGAGTCGATCAGGTGGGCGAAGCCCTTCTTCTCCACCAGCCGCCCCACCGCCGCCACCGTGCGGCCGGCGGGGTGGGAAAGCGTGCGGGCGAAGGCGTCGCCGTCCACGCCCATGATCACCTCGTGCACGTTCGCGCGGGGGGCCACTGCGCGCAGGTCGCGGACCGTGTACTCGCAGCCGCTCGTCGCGACCGCGGCCCGCTCGAGCTTCTCGCGCAGGTTGCGCGGCTCGAGGTAGATGTCGTAGCCGTGCGCGGTCACGCTGTAGGACATCCCCAAGAGCCGCGACACGCGGAGCGCGTCCAGCGCCGCGCCGGCCGCGAAGTGGGCGTGGAGATGCTCGTCACCACCGCGCGCCGCGCGCCGCGCGGCTGGTGCGAGGGCGCGCAGCGACCGCACCGGCTCCTCGCGTCGCCAGCGTCTGCGGTCGCGCAGGTCGGCCAGGCAGCGCAGCGGGTGGCGGGCGGCGAGCCAGACCGCGTCGAGAAGTTGCCGGCGCTGTCCGTCCTCCGAGAGGTAGGTCACCCGGATCCCCTCCGCGGCCGGGTTCGGCCGCTCGGCGCGGTAGCCGGCCTCCACCCGCACCTCGTGACCCAGACGGGCCAGCGCCGCCAGCTCGGAGACGATGAAGGTCTCCGACAGCTCGGGGAAGAGGTCGGTCAGGACGGCGATCCGCAGCGGCGGCGAAGTCTGTCAGACGGCTGCGCCCGCTACGCGTAGGAGCGCGAGGCGGGCGAGGGACGCCGTGGATGCGGTCGGCGGTGGTGATGCCGGTGCGGCTTGGGGTGGTGGCGCCGCGGCTTCGGCTTTGGCTTTGGATGGGACGGCGAGGGCGTCGCCACCGGCTTCGCGTCCGGGGTGATCGCCTGCAGCCGGTTCCACGGGAACGCCCTCATGATCTGATCCGGCGTCAGCCCGCCGAAGAGCTGCGGGTACGGGTTGGACCCGGTCGGGTAGGGGTCCTCGCCGTAGATCACGATGTTGCCGGCGGTGTCCCTGACGATGAGGCCGTAGCGCTGCGCGGCGAGCGCGAACATCCGAGTGACGGGTGGAAGGTGGAGGGAGTTCACGTCGAGGTTCGGATCCAGGCGGAAGCGGGTGCCCTCGGGGATCGCGTTCGGCCCGTCGTACGCCCCATCGGTTCGCGTGGCGGGTGGCACGAACACGCCGCGCTCCGGCTGCGTGATCGCGACCCCGAGCGCGTGGTCGATGTGCCCCGCCTCGAGCTCGCTGATGCGTACGAGCCCGCCGAGCAGGGCGAGTCCGGACGCCGTCGCGCCGTATGGCGCCGGGTTCGCGCCGTCGCTCGTGGACACGTGATCCACGCGCGCCCCCCACATGGCATGCCAGCCCGGCGTGGGGTCGTTCCATGGCAGCTGATCGCGGGGCACGTCGCGGGCCTCCCAGAACTCCCACGCCGTATCGGTGGAGGGCTGCCAGACCACGAGGTGGTGGTCCGTGCCGTCCGACGGGTCTGCGTCCGGCGGGATCGGCACCGCGTCGAACTCGGTCTGGAGCGCGAACGCGTCGGTGACGTTCGTGAACATCGGGTTGTTCCAGGCGTTGTCCGCGCCGGGGATATCCACCTTCACGCGGACCGTGGGCTGGTCGGCGGGCACGGTGTAGACGGGGACCGACCACTTCGTGGTGTTGACCCACGGCGTGCGCTCGTTCACCTGGCGCACGAGGTCCGCGACCATGCCTTGCGAGTTCGGCTGAAGCGGCGCGTTCGCCGGCAGCACGATGTTCCACGGGCTCAGCGGTCCGAACGGACGCGCGGCCGCGGTGTCAGTCCCGGCGAGGCCGGCTGCGACGAGGGTGATAGCCGCGACGGTGGCGGCGACGCGTCGGCGCGTACGGATTGGAGGGCGAACCCGCATGGCGTCCGCATCGGCGCGCGGTCCCCACTACCTTCCGGGTGGCCCCCGGCGGTTAGAACATCCGTCCAGGTTCCCTTTCTGACAGCCCTCAGGCGGCTTTGCCAGGGGCGATCACCTGCAGCCGCGACCACGGGAACCGGATCATGATCTGGCCGGGCGAGAGCCCCCCGAACAGCCGCGGGTACGGGTTGGAGCCCGTGGGCGTGGGGTCCTCGGCAAAGACGACGACGCTTCCCGCCGTGTCGCGGACGATCAGGCCATAGCGCTGCGCAGCGAGCGCGATCATCTTCGCGACGGGCGGTAGGTGGAGGGCGTTCATGTCGAGCCTCGGATCGAGCCGGAAGCGGGTCCCCTCGGGGACCGGCATCTCCGGGTGGCGACCGTCCGTGCGCGTGGCAGGCGGGACGAAACGCCCGCCCGTCGGCTGGGGGATGCCGATCGCTATCGCGTGGTCGATGTGCCCGGCCTCGAGCTCGTGGATCCGAATGAGCCCGCCGAGCAGGGAAAGCCCGGACGCGGTCGCGCCGAACGGCGCAGGAATCACGCCGCTGCTTGTGGACACGTGGTCGACACGCGCCCCCCACATGGCGTGCCAGCCGGGCGTCGGGTCCGGCCATCGAAGGGGATCGCGTGGAAGGTCGCGAGCCTCCCAAAGCTCCCATGCGGTGTCGGTGGACGGCTGCCACACGACCAGGCTGTGATCGGTGCCCCCCGCGCCGCGGGCATTTGGCGGGACGGGCACCGCGTCCAGCTGTCGCTGCAGGACCGCGCCGTCGAGCAGGTTCGTGAACATCGGGTTGTTCCAGGCGTGATCGCGGCCCGGGATGTCGAGATGGATGTGGACGGGCTTCTGACCCTTGCGAACCGTGTAGATCGGGACCGAGTAGCTCGTCGTGTTGATCCAGACGCCGTATTGCGCGATCTGCCGGATGAGGTCCGTGACCATGGTCGGGGAGCGGGGGTCGACAGGTGCGCTGCGCGCGAGCGGCGCGTTCCAGGGGCTGTTCGGGCCGAACGGCCGTCGCGATGCGCTGCCCGCCGACCCCCCGCATCCGGCCGCGACCGCTGCGGTCGCGATGATCGCGACACACGAGCCGATGCGCATCAGCGGAGCTCGATCGGTGGCGGGTCGACGGCTGCCGTCACTCCAGCGCCGGCCGCGGCGACCAGGTCGTCGAAGGTCAGTTCCTCCGCGTGCCGGACGTGCGCCAGCCCGCGACGCGCGAGCTCACGCGCCATCAGGAACTGGTGATCGTCCACGTGCTCGCCGAGGTTTGGGCGCCGCGGCACCAGGAGCGGCATCCGCCCCGCGTCCATCACGTCGAGGGCAGAGCCGATGCCCGCGTGGGAAACCACCACGTCAGCCTCTCTAAATGCCGCTTGGAGCTCGGCGTACGACACGGTTCGGCTCTCCACCAGGCGCCGCATGGGAAACGGCATGGTGCCGAGCGTGACGGCCACCTTGAGCCGGTCGGCCGGAGGGTCTCCGGCGACCGGTGTGTATGCGTCGAAGACGGATCCCGGGCAGCGCCAGCGTGCGCTGGCCCAGGCCGGCCACTGCGTATAGAGGCGGATCCCGGGAACCGCGGCGAGGAGCTTGCCCGTCATCGACGGGCCGACGGTTCGCACCGCGGACTCCAGGTAGTGGACCTCGTGGCCGCGTGCGCGCGCCAGGGGCAGGAACGAGAGCGCGATCCCGGAGCCGTTGCTGATCACCCGCTTGGCCTCGCCGTCCCCGAGCAGCCGCCACGCGAGCGGGAGGTTGCGGGCGACCGCGGTGTGGTCGCGCGGGATCACATTGCGGGCTGCGACGATCCGCTCGCCGCGCAAGAGCGTCCGCGTCTGGTCCGATTCGGGCGTGACCCACGTCGGCGGCTCCTCGAGGCCGAGCCTCGGCCGGAGCCGCACCAGCTCCGTGAGGTGACCGCCGGTCGCGGTGACGAGGATCGTCCGCACGCAGCCAACAGTACGGACCGCCTGGAGCGCCCGTTCTGGTAAGACAGCCGCGTGACGATGGAGCGATCGCCGCTGCGCGCAGCGATAGTGGGGACGGGCTCCATCGCCCGCCAGCACCTGGCCTGCCTTGCCGAGCTGCCGGTCGCCGAGGTGGTGGCCGTGGCCGATCTGTCCGGCGCCGCGGCGGCCGCGGCGGCGGAGCGGTTCGGCGTCCCGGCCGCCTTCACGAGCCACGAGGAGCTCCTGGAGCAGGCCCGGCCCGACGTCGTGCACGTGACCGCTCCGCCGGCCGCGCACTTCGAGATCGCGGCCGGCGCGGTGGCGGCCGGGTCGGCGGTGATCGTGGAGAAACCGCTCGCCGACACTCACGAGCGCGCGGTCACGCTGATCGAGCAGGCGCGCTCGAGCGAGGGAGTGCTGATCGAGGACTACAACTACCTCTTCAACTTCCAGGTCCGGGATCTCCTCGCGCGCGCCGCAACGGGGGAGCTCGGCCAGGTGCGTCACGTGGAGGTCGACCTCGCGCTGGACGTGCTCGGGCGCGAAGACGGGGAGAGGAGCTCGGCGCGCGGCACCGGCGCTGGCGGGCTGGGAGCCCACGAACGCGACTTCCTGCCGCATCTCGCCTCGCTCGCGCACGCTTTCTGCGGGCCGCACAGGCGTGTGGCGGTCGTGACGCGGGAGCATGAGCTCGTCGCTCTGGTGGACGCGCGCGACGCCACCGCCACGCTCCGGTTCAGCGCCCACAGCAGGCCCGACGGGTTCTGGCTGAGGGTTCACGGCTCGCGCATGCGGGCGGCCGCGAACCTGTTCGAGCCGCGCCTCACGCTCGAGCGCGCGCGGCGCGGCCCGCGCCCGCTCGACCCGCTGCTCAACCAGCTGGGCGAGTCCGGGGGAGCCGCCCGAGCGGCCGTCGCGGGCGTGGTGCGGAAGCTGAGCGGCGGGCCTGGTGTGTACGAAGGACTATGGGAGCTCCTGGCCCAGACCTACCGCGCGCTGGCGGTCGGTGCCGAGCCGCCCGTCTCGCTGGCCCAGGTCGAGGAGGTGAACCGGCTGGCCGCGGACATAGCCGAAGCCGCGGCCACCCCGGCGTGACAATCCTGGTGACGGGCGCTACAGGTTTCCTCGGACGGCGCGTTGTGGGTGCCCTGGTGGACCGCGACTGCGAGGTGAGGGTGCTGGTGCGTCCAGCCGCGCCTGGCCCCGGCCTTCCCTGGGAGCGATCGGTCGACGTCGTCCACGCCGACCTGCTGAGCGATGAGCTCGGGGAGGCGCTCGACGGGGTCGACGTGGTCGTCCATCTCGCCGCCCGCCGGGAGGGCGACGACCAGCAGCGCTTCACCGGCACGGTGCGGGCGACCGAGCGTCTCGTCGAGGCAATGGCCGGGACGGGCGTCCGCCGCCTGGTGCTCTCGTCGAGCTATTCGGTCTACGACTGGTCGGCTGCAACCGCCGTGCTCGACGAGCGGACGCCGATCGAGCGTGCGCGCCTGTACGAGCGCGACGGATACGCGATCGCCAAGGTCTGGCAGGAACGCGTCGTGCGCAGCGCCGCGGAGCGCTCGGGCTTCGAGCTGGTAGTCCTTCGTCCTGGGTTCATCTGGGGACCCGGCCGCATGGACATCTCGGCAGCGGGCGTACCGCTTGGCCCGCTGCACCTGGTGATCGCGCCCCGGGCACGGCTTCCGCTCACCTACGTGGACAACTGCGCTGACTGCGTGGTGGCGGCGGCCCTGGAGCCGGCGGGTGCGGGAGGCGCGTTCAACGTCGTCGACGGCGACGACGTGGTCGCATGGCGTTACGCCCGCGAATGGCTCAGCCGCGAGCGACCGGGGGTGCGCCCCGTCCCGGTGCCCTACCTCGCCGGGCTCGCGCTGGCGCGGCTTGCGAGCGCGATCGCGAGGAGGGCGTTCAGCCACGGGGGACGACTTCCCGGCCTGCTCGTGCCGCCGCGCTACGAGGCGCGCTTCCGGCCCCTGCGGCACTCGGCGGAGGCGGCGCGCGAGACCCTCGGCTGGACGCCGCGGGTGCCGTTCGAGGAGGGGCTGCGGCGATCGCTTGCCCAAGCGCCGGTGTGACGTGGCCGACGGGATGACGATCGCATACGTGACCGGCCAGTACGGCCGGGCGAGCGACACGTTCATCCGCGAGGAGGTGGGCGCACTGCGGGAACTCGGCCACCGGGTCCACACCTTCTCGATCCGGCGCCCGACCCAGACATCGGTCGACGACGGCGTCGCCGCCGAACGCGCGAGCACCGAGTACGTCCTCGAGCGGGGCCTCGCCGAGCTGGCGGCGCTCGCGGCCCGGCGGGCGGCGACCCGTCCCCGCGCGTTCGCAGATGCCGCCACGCTCGCAGTGCGCATCGGTAGTCCGGGGGCCCGCGGGCGGCTCTGGCCTGCCGCGTACCTGCTCGAGGCCACGTACCTCGCGCGCCGCCTGGAGGAGCTGCGCGTGGACCATCTCCACGACCACATCGCCGAGGGCTCCGCGTCGGTGGCGATGCTGGCCTCGGCGATGACCGGCGTCCCGTTCAGCATGACGGTCCACGGTCCGGAGGAGTTCGACCGCGCCCCGAGCCTCGCGCTCGACGTGAAGGTGCACCGGGCGTCGTTCACCGCGGCGATCAGCGACTACGCACGCGCTCAGCTGCTGCGCTGGGCGGATGCACCCGACTGGCCCAAGATCGAGGTCGTACCCTGCGGGGTCGCTCCCGGTCTGCTGGACGGCGAGCGACGCCGCACCCCCGACAGCCGGCTGCTGGTGAGCGTTGGACGCCTCGAGCCGGCGAAGGGGCAGCTCGTTCTGATCGATGCGGTGTCACGACTCGTCCAGGACGGCGACGCGCCGGTCGAGCTGGCGATCGCGGGCGAGGGTCCGCTCCGACCGATGCTCGAAGGGCGGATCCGGTCCCTCGGCCTCCAGGGCATGGTGACGCTCCGCGGCGCGCTCGACCACCGGGAGGTCGCGGCGCTGATCGCGGACGCTCGAGCGCTCGTGATGCCCAGTTTCGCGGAGGGGCTGCCCGTGACGATCATGGAGGCTTTCGCGCTGGGCCGCGCGGTGATCGCCACCCCGGTCGGCGGGATCCCAGAGCTGGTGAGACCAGGGGAGAACGGCTGGCTCGTGGCTCCCGGGTCGCCCGACGCGCTCGCCGGCGCGATGCGGGAGGCCCTGACGACGTCGACCCGCAGGCTCGATCGCCTCGGCCGTGCCGGGCGGGAGCGCGTGGCAGAGCGCCACGACATGCGCACCTCGGCTGCGCGGCTGGCCCACCTCTTCGCACGATCCGCATCCGCGCGGCGGCGTCCGTGAGCCGGGCGCGGCGTGCGCTTATCCTGTCCGCCGCGGCGATCGCGGCGGCCGACCTCTACCTGCTCGCGCTGTTCGCCGCCGCCGTTCGCGACGCGCGGCGCCCGCGCCACCGCGGAGGCCCACCGCCCGACTCGCCGCGCGCGATCCTGCTGATCCCCGCGCACGACGAGGAGCCGAGGGTCGGGGCGACGCTCGGCGCGGTGGCGGGGCTCGACTATCCGGCCGAGCGCGTCGAGGCGGTGGTGGTCGCCGACAACTGCACGGACGGAACCGCGCGCATCGCGAGCCGGGCCGGAGCCACGGTCTGGGAGCGCTCAGATCCGGACCTAAGGGGGAAGGGGCACGCGCTTCGCTGGGCGTTCGAGCGTCTCCTGCGCGAGCGGCCAGACGCCGAGGTCGTCGTCGTGCTCGACGCCGACTGCCACCCCTCCCGCAACCTGCTGGCCGCGGTCGCGGCCCGAATGGCCGGGGGAGCGCGCGCGATGCAGGTCTCGTACCTCGTGGCGAACCCGGGCGCCTCGGTGGCGACCGGCCTTCGCTACGCGGCGTTCGCGTCGATGAACCACGTGCGCCCGAGGGGCCGGTCGGCTCTCGGGGTGTCGTGCGGGCTGCTCGGCACCGGGATGGCATTCGGGCGCGAGCTCCTCGAACGCGTGCCGTGGCACGCGACGGGGCTCGTGGAGGACCTCGAGCAGCACATCAGGCTGGTGGAGGCCGGCGAACGGGTGACCTTCGTGGCCGAGGCGGCGGTCACCTCGCCGATGCCGTCGCTCCGGGCGGCGCA
>VAWV01000294.1 GCA_005883295.1 Actinomycetota bacterium | reverse complement strand
GAAGTTGACGGCTAGGGCGAGCGTGGCGCCGAGCGCCACGAGCGGCCGCACGAGCCGCGTGCAGAACGCGTAGAACATCAGCAGCGACAGCGCGCCCAGGATCGCGTTCACCTTCAGCATCAGCGCGGATCCGCCCAGCCAGGCGCCGGCCGCGAGCGTGAGTGGGAGCAGGTGGAGGAACTGCACGTAGAGCCGTCCTCCCGGCGCGCCCTCGCAGGTCTCCGGGCACTGCGCTATGAAGCCGCCCTGCTTCGAGAAGAAGCGGGGGATGTGCTCCACGAACAGGCGTGCTCTGACGCGAAGTGGGCATTGAGCACCCCGGAGACGACCACCAGCGCGACGATGCCCACCGCCGCGATCACGGCGCCCGGCGCGGCCGGTCCCGTGCGGGGGGTGCCGGCGGGCGGCCGACGACCGCGCGCGAGCCAGAGGAGCCCGGCGGTCACCAGGATCGTGAGCAGCAGCGTCGGGACCGAACGCAGCGCGCCGGCCATCGCCAGCGGCATCGCGCTGAGCGCGTATCCGAGCATCACGCAGACGACCACAGTCACCGTCGTCCACAGCCACCGCGGAAGCGGATCGCGCCATGGGCGATCGCGACCGGCGGCCGCAGCCGGCGCAGGCCCTCGAACCAGCAGGCCGATGGTCATCGGCCGCTGGTGATCCCGACTATCGACGTGCGGAACTTGGTGTAGAAGATGTAGCGCCCCCGCATCCATAGGAGGTCCTGCGCGTCCTTCGCGAGACCGCGCGGGACCACGGGGCGAACATTGTCAGTGCTGGAGTCGCGGGTGAGCCACTGGCGCTTCCAGTGGACCCCACCGTCCTTCGTCCTGAACCGGGCGATCTCGTAGTGGCTCCCCACCTTCACCGAGGCGTAGACGGTGCTCGGGTCGCGGTGGTCGAGCACCACACCGCCGGAGTAGTAGCGCTCGAAGTGCGACGTGGTGATCGGCCCGCCCGCGTCGGTGATCTTGTTGCGAACACGAGGACGGGGTTTCCATCGCTGTCCACGGCGACGTCGTGGATCCAGGCCGGGACCGCACCGTGCTTGCGGGCGTCGTAGACTTCGCCGGCCTGGGACGGGTGCATCGGCAGCCGGCTCAGCGTCGTGATCCGGCTCCCGTCCGCCCGATAGAAGACGCGGTGCCTGTACCGCGCGAAGTAGATGTTCGCGGGCGTCTCCCGGGGGTGCCCGTTGGTGAACGCCAGGTCGATCTCGTCGCGGCCGTTCGAGGTCTCCTTGAGGTAGGGGCGCTGGCCGGGGTTGGAGATCAGCTCGTGCGCGTGGCCCCAGTTACCGCTCGACAGCGTGCGGGCGTAGCTGATCGACCAGTTCCCTCCCCGCCAGAACAGCCAGCTGCGCTGCTCGGCGCTCAGGTGTACCGGGCTCGGGTAGGTCCGGCCGTGGGAACCGGGGGTATTGCTGTGGTAGGAGTTGAGCGAGCCCCAGGACCCGATGTCCCCCGGCCTCGTGGTCGTCCGCCAATAGATGACCGGCCCGTTGTGGTCCGAGAAGTAGGCGCTGATCCTGCCGTCGGGGCGGACGATCAGGGCCGGGTTGCCGTGGTCGTCGCGGTGCTGCTCCCGGCCGATGCGCACCCGGTACACGGAGCTGGTCTTGATCGACGCGATGTTCACGTACTTGTCGCGGTCCACCCAGCCGGCCACGATCCGGCCCCGCGAGTAGACGGCGCGCGGATCCGCGAACCAGGACCAGGCGCCTTCTCCGAAGGTCCGGCGGCTGGCGGCGACGATGCGGGTCGAGCGCTTCGCGCTGGCCGCTCCATGCGCCGCGAGCGCAGCCGCTACCAGCGCGCCGGCCGCAATCGCCGCCAGGGCAAGGCCACCCACACGCATCGTCGCAACACCCCGCATCGGCCGCGAGACCATAACGATGGATCTGGAGACCGCCCAGCGGTCCCGCTGCGCTCAGTAGCCGAGGCGGCGGGCGATCCGCTCCAGCCCCCGCAGGAGCGCGCGCTGGACCCCGACGGGCATCCCGGCGAGGTAGAACTCGGCGTCGTACTGCCGCGTGGTGGCGAGCCGGAGCGGATTGCCCCGGCCCTTCCTGTTCACGTGGCCCTCGCGGTCCAGCTGGAACAGGCGCTCGAGGAAAGCGCGGTAGCCGAGCGCGGGCTCGAACTCCGTTGCGACCTCCACCTCCCCGTCGCCTGCCGCGGAGATCCCGTGCTTCTCCCCAGGCCGCGCGACGAGCGTCTCGCCCGGTCCGAGCACGCGCTCGCTCCTCCTGATGGGGGTGGACGTGGAGCGGCACCTCGGCGCCGGGACGCAGGAGGAGATCGAACACGAGGACGTCGCGGCCCGCGGGCGGGTCCCGCCAGGTCGCGCTCATCCGCATGTTCGGTGCGTCGATCGTCTGTGCGGCCGGCGGCTGACCCTCCATCCGGCAGACGATCCTACGCGCGCGCCGCTAGGGTCGCTCTCCAGCGATGAAGCTCTCGCGGCGCGTCGCGCGCTTCAACAAGCTCATCAACAACCGCGTCCAGGGGATCTACGCCTGGATCCTGCCGCCGTGGGCGGTCATCCTCCATCGGGGAAGGCGGTCCGGGCGCCCCTACCGGACCCCGCTGCTCGCCTTCAGGCGGGACCGGACGTTGATCATCGCCCTCCTGTACGGCGAGGAGTCGGACTGGCTACGCAACCTGAGAGCCGGCGGCGGGCGCGTGGTCCGCGCGGGCCGGACCTACGAGCTGTCCGCCCCCCGGGTGGTCGACACGAGCGCCGCAGCTGCCGAGCTGTCACAGCTCTCGGCGCCCGCGCGCGCCTACTGCCGGCTCGCGGACAGGCAGGTGATGGTGGAGATCGGCGAGCGGCTGCCAGGATTCGGACGAGGGAAACCATGAGCGCACCCGCCGAGGAGGCAGAGATGACGATTGGCCAGGTGGCCGCGCTCGCGGGCGTGCGTGCCTCTGCGATTCGGTATTACGAGCAGATCGGCGTCCTGCCGGCGCCCGAGCGTGTCCGCGGCCAGCGCCGCTACTCCGCCGACGTGCTGCAGCGCCTCGCGGTCATCGGCGTGGCGCGGCGCGCCGGGTTCGCGCTGGCGGAGGTCGCCGAGCTCCTGGGGGCCACCCCGGCCCACGAGGGCGTGCGCGCCCTCGCCGAGCGCAAGCTTCCGGCGATCGACGCGTTGATCCAGCGGGCGGGCGCGGTCAGGGCGTGGCTCGAGGCGGCCCGGACGTGCGATTGCGCGACGCTCGACGTGTGCGGCCTCTTCGACGAGCGGGCCCTGGCTGGTTAGCCGTCCCTGGGGGCGCGTCCACGCGGCGCTCGTAAACGATGTATCTCGTCCTCGGGTTCGTCGCGCTGATCGCGGGGATCGCGCTCGTGATCGGCGGTGCGGATGCGCTGGTCGACGGGCTGCTCGGCGCCGGACGCCGCCTCGGCGTCTCGCCATTCGCGCTCACCGTTGTCCTCTCGGGCTTCGAGCTCGAGAACCTGGCGGCGGGAATCGCGGCCAACGCCAAGGGGTTGCCGGGCGCCGCCGCGGGCACGGTGTTCGGCGGCGTGACCTTCCTCGCCCTGGGCGTGGCCGGGCTGTCCGCACTGATCGCGCCGATCAAGAGCCGGCTGCCCGGGCGCTTCCTGCTGTGGACCGCAGCCGCGCCGGTCCCGGCGGTCCTGCTGAGCCTCGACGGCCGGCTCTCCCGCGCCGACGGCGCGCTGCTCGTGGCCTGGTTCGGCGTGGCGCTCCTCGGTGTGGCTCGCTCGGGACGCGGCCTGCTCGATGAGCAGCCGACTCCGCGCGTTCGCCGGCCGTTCCTCCGCCTCGCGGCGGGGCTGGCGGTCCTGACCATCGGCGGCGCCCTGCTCGGCAACGGCCTGCGGCGAGTGGTGGGCAAGCTGGGGGTGTCGGACACGCTGCTCGGCAACACGGCGCTGGCCGCGACCGTGGAGGCGGAGGAGGTCGGGCGCGTGGCTGTGCCCGCTCGCCGCGGGCGGCCGGAGCTCGCGCTGGGGAACGTCGCTGGGACGATCGTGCACTTCATCGCGTTCAACGCGGGCGTGATCGCGCTGGTCAAGCCGCTCAAGCTCGACCACGCCACGCGCGTGCTCCACCTGCCGGTGGCGGCCGGCTCGACGGCGCTCCTGTGCGCCCTCCTGGCGCTCACCGGAGGGATCGGGCGTGCGGCGGGCGTGTTCCTCGTGCTGGTCTACGCCGCCTATGTGGGCGGCGCGGTTGCTCTGGCCTGAGGCCACTGTCGATTTTCGCCCTCCTCGTTCGTCTGATACGCGACCATTCCGACAAG
>VAWV01000293.1:415-6198 GCA_005883295.1 Actinomycetota bacterium | reverse complement strand
CAGCGGTGAACAGCGAGACGATCTCCCCGCGCGCGTTCAGAGCGGCTCCCAGCGGGGCAAGCGTGGCGTCGGGCAAAAACCACAAGTACGGAGCGAAGGTCACCTACATCCTCAACCTGGCCGCCAGCGTCCGCTTCACCGTCGTACAAAAGAGTCCGGGGCGAAAGACGAAGCTGGGGTGTTCAAAGCCGACCAAGCACAACCGCACGGCACCCAAGTGCACCCGGCTTCAGGCCCTCGGCGGCAGCTTCACCCGCGCCGGCCGCCCCGGGAGCAACAGCTTCCACTTCACGGGCCGCATCGCCGGCCACACGCTGGGCCCCGGCAGCTACCTGTTGATCGCCACCCCAAGCGCCAGCGGACTCGGCGGACGACCCGCTCGCGCCTCCTTCCAGATCATTCGCTGACAGGCGACGGCGCCGGTTGTCTCAGGGGGCCGTGGCCGGGCTTGGCATCCGGCGAACGCTCATACAATTAACGCAACTCGCTCTGGACTTCCTCATTGCGCCGCCTCACCCTCGCCATCCTGCTGTCGGTCACCCTCTTAGGGGCGTCGGCGTTCAGCGCCAGCTCGGCGCTCCGGGGATCGAGCGCTGTCCGCCACCATGTCGTCGGTGACTACAACGGCGATGGCAGGGTCGACATCGCGGTTTACCGACCGAGCAGTGATCGCTGGCACATCCGCGGAGTGCGTAGCGTCAAGTACGGCTTCCGCGTCATTCCCGTGCCGGCGGACTACAACGGTGATGGGAAGACCGACATCGCGGTCTTCAACGGCTACCTCTGGGGCTTCCTGGGTAGGCGTTCGATTTCGTTCGGACACCCCGGCGACATCCCGCTGCCGGGCGACTACAAGGGCGATGGGAAGGTCCAACTGGCTGTCTTCCGCCCGAGGACCGGCTGGTGGTACATCCGGGGGGTCGGCCGCTTAAAGGAGGCGGCTATGACGCTCAGGACCACCGAGGGCTTCCGGCGGGAGCAGACAGACCTGCTCGATCAGGTGGAGCGCCTGCCGGTCGTTGCGCATCAGCTTCCTTCCCTATCGGTAAAGGACCGCATCGAGGTCGTGGAGGAGGTGGTCGCGTTCCTCGCCGACGTTCTCCTCCCGCACACGGAAGCCGAGCAGCGGCCATTGGCACATCCGCGGAATCGGAAACTTCGCCTTCGGCAAGCCCTACGACACGCCCGTACCCGGCGACTACAACGGCGACGGCAAGACCGACCTCGCCGTCTTCCGCAGTACCACCGGCGAATGGTTCGTGCGCCAGCTGTTCGAGGTCCGGTTCTTGGAGGTCCGGTTCGGGCGCGACGGAGACATCCCGCTCGCACCGACCACGCCACCGACGGCGGGGGAGCTAGCCGGGTGACGGTGCGTGACCTACGGCTGCTAGGCCAACCTCGGCCTTAGCGCGAGCGCGAGGCCCCCGAGCGGGAACGCGACGCCGTGGACCGCGAGCGCGAGGCCGTCGGTCGCGACCGCGACGCCGTGGACCGCGAGCGCGACGCCGTTGTCTTCCTTCCCGACGTGCTCTTACGCGCACCTCCACCGCTCCGAGGGCTCACGCCTCTGGTCGCGGCCCGCTGCACCTTCCCGATATCACGGGCGACCGTGCGGCTCATGCTGCGGAAGTTCTTCCTCGAGTCCTTCAGCGTGCGCTCGACGTCGCGCAGGAGGTCGCGCCCGCCCTTGCCGAGCTCCTTCCGCAGGTCCTTGAGCGCGCCTTCCGCGGCGTCGAGCGACTTCTCGAGCCGCCCGAGCGAGCGCGGGGATCGCTGTGATCGAGCCGTGCTCGAGCGCGAGCTCCGAGCCTTGGCGCTCCCGCGAGTCGTGCTCTTGGTACGGCGTGCCCCTGATCTACTGGTCTGTGCCATCGCCAGCCTCCACTCCGCCGGGTGTTGCAGGTCGGCGTCACACTAAAGGTTCGCGGCGTGACGTGCGGGGAAAGCCGAGCGGGAAACGTGGGATGATGTACGCAGCGGAACACGTGAGGCCTGCGTTTCCGCCAGTCGCCAGAGAGCAGGAAAGGAGGCGGCTATGACGCTCAGGACCACCGAGGGCTTCCGGCGGGAGCAGACAGACCTGCTCGATCAGGTGGAGCGCCTGCCGGTCGTTGCGCATCAGCTTCCTTCCCTATCGGTAAAGGACCGCATCGAGGTCGTGGAGGAGGTGGTCGCGTTCCTCGCCGACGTTCTCCTCCCGCACACGGAAGCCGAGCAGCGGGTCCTCTACCCCGGAGCGGAACGCCTACTGGGCGACGATTGCGACCGCGGGGCGGTTGCGCACGACCGCACCGAGATCCGTTCCCGGATCGAGGAGCTGGCTGGGGCCGACCCCACCGATGCCGGCGCCTTGCAGGAGATCCTCTACGCGCTCCACGCGCTTCTCACCATCCACCTCGAGAACGCGACCGAGGTCTACCTGAAGCTGGTGCAGACTCAGCCCGACGAGCCCGTGCGGCGCCTATTCCGGCGCGTGACCGAGCACTCGCCCGATCTGACGCCCGCGGCCTAAGATCCGACCGGCAGCTCGCGCGTGACCTCGGAGCGGTCGAGCAGCTCGAGGAACGCCTCCACCACCCGCCCGTCGAACTGCGTGCCCGCGCACTGCCGCAGCTCCTCGCGCGCGGCCTCGGCCGACATCGCGGGCCGGTAGACGCGGTCGGTGGTCATCGCCTCGTAGGCGTCCGCCACCGCGAGGACCCGCGCCTCGAGCGGGATCTCCGTTCCCGCCAGTCCGGCCGGGTACCCCTGCCCGTCCGGGCGCTCGTGATGAGCAAGGATCCAGTCGCCGATGTCGCCCAGGTTCGCGCCCCTCAGGATGCGCGCGCCGATCTCCGGGTGCCGGCGCATCTCGGTCCAGTCCTCATCCGACAGCCAGCCCGGCTTGCGGAGGACGGCGTCCGAGATACCGATCTTGCCGACGTCGTGGACGATGCCGCCGAAGCGCACGCGCTCGACGAGCTCATCGGTCAGCCCGAGCTCGCGCGCGATCGCGCCCGCGTACCGGCCGACGGTCTCCGAGTGCGCGGCCGTGCCGGCGTCGCGCATGTCGATGACCTCGGCCAGCGCGAGCACCGTGGAGCCGTGGCGCTCGGAGCGCGGCGTCGGCTGTCCGGTGGCGGCGCGGATGGTCTCCGAGATCTCGGGGTTGAACACCACCGTGCGATCCCGGCCCAGCTTCTTCGCGGCGTACAGGGCCTCGTCGCCGCCGGCGATCAGCTCCTCGGCGGTCGTGCCGTGCCGGGGGAACGTCGCCACCCCGAGGCTGATCGTCAGCGTGAACGGGTCCGCGGTGAAGGTCTCCCGAACCTCGCGGCGCATGCGCTCGGCGAGGATGTAGGCGGCGTGGTGGTCGGAGTCCGGGGCGATCACCGCGAACTCCTCGCCGCCGATCCGGGCGGCTGTGTCCACCCGCCGCTTCACGTTCTGCAGGATCTCGCTGAGCTTCTCGAGGGCGCGGTCGCCGGCGGCGTGGCCATAGCGGTCGTTGATCGCCTTGAAGCCGTCGAGGTCGCCGACGATCACGGAAAGCGGGCGGCCGCCGCGACGGGCACGCTCGAGCTCGGTCTCGAAGAGCTCCTCGAAGCCCCGCCGGTTGACGAGCCCGGTGAGGCTGTCGGTGCGGGCCGCGCTGGACAGCCTGTCGATCAGCCGGTCCGAGTGCTCGCGCTGGATCCCGATGAACGCCCCGGCCACCACCAGCGCGAGGGTGATGAACGTCCAGTGGATCACCGGCGCGGTCTGCGCGTTACCGGCGGAGAGCAGGACCGCGGAGTAGGCGAGCCCGGCGAACGCGAGCTGCAGGGCCGCCCGGCGGCGGCTCAGGAAGTAGAACGAGTAGATCGCGATCCAGAAGTAGAAGGTGACGTACGGGCTGGTGGTGTCCCCGCTCGCATAGATCGCCCACCCGACGAGCGCGGTGCCGCAGGCGAGCAGCGCCTGGAAGCCCCAGATCGGAAGCCTGTCGAAGGCCACCAGGAGCAGGGCGGGAGCCCACGCTCACCACCCCGCCCGCGGCGAACAGGTACATGAGCGAACGGGCCATCACCGCGCGATCTGTACGGTCCTCGGCCACGAGGTGGCCCTGCCCGCGCCATCCCAGGCGCTCTCGGACTGACGGCTGCATCACTGCGGCTAGTGTCCCGTGGCTGGGCCCGTCCCGCCACGGACATTCGTCCATTTCCGCTGTGCTGGAGGGCTATTCCCGGTCGAATGCGGCGAGAGCGCGCTCGGTGGCGCGGTCCATCAGCTCAGCGTGCACGCACCGCTCGCTCCGGGAGCGCCTCTCCCAACCGCCGTCCGCGCCCAGCGCCCAGCCGAAGGCGTCATCCGCGAAGCAGCGCTCGAGGGTGTCCTCGAGCTCCGCCCGCAGGCCCGGATCGTCGACCGGCACGACCAGCTCCACGCGCGTATCGAGGTTGCGCGGCATGAGGTCGGCCGAGCCGATGAGGTAGCGGCTCTCGCCGTCGCGCTGGAAGCCGTAGATCCGGGAGTGCTCGAGGAAGCGACCGACCACCGAGACCACGCGGATGTTCTCGCTCACGCCCTCCACTCCCGGGGTGAGGCAGCAGATCCCGCGCACGTTCAGATCGATCCGGACGCCCTCCTGCGAGGCCCGGTACAGCGCGTCGATGCAACGGCGGTCCACGAGCGAGTTCATCTTCATCACGATTCGCGCCTGCTGCCCCGCGCGATGGGCCTCAACGGTCCGCTCGATCTCGGCCAGGATCCCCTCGCGCAGGTGGACGGGCGAGACCAGGGCCTTGCGGTACTGCCGCGGGCGCGCGAAGCCCGTGAGCGTGTTGAAGAGGTCGGCCACGTCGGCCGAGATCTCCGGGTCCACCGTGAAGAGCCCGAAGTCCTCATAGAGCCGCGCGGTCTTGGCGTTGTAGTTGCCGGTTCCCACGTGCACGTAGTTCCGCACGCCCTCGCCCTCGCGCCGGACCACAAGCAGCGCCTTGGCGTGCGTCTTGAGGCCGGGCACGCCATGCACCACGTGCGCGCCCGCCTCCTCCAGCGCCCGCGCCCAGCTGATGTTGCGGCGCTCGTCGAAGCGCGCCTTCAGCTCGACCATGCACACCGCCTGCTTGCCGCGCTCGGCCGCCCTGATCAGAGCGGGGATCAGCGTCGACTCGTCGTCGGTGCGATACACGGTCAGCTTGATCGCCAGCACGTTGGGGTCTGCCACCGCCTGGTCCACGAAGCGCTGCACGCTGGCGGCGAACGACTCGTACGGCTGGTGGACCAGGAGGTCGCCCGCGCGCATCGCCTCGAGCAGGTCGGCCTTCTGGCCCTCCTCGGCATGGAACGGACCCGGGACGACGGGGGTCCAGGGCGCATCGCGCAGCTGGGCGTACCCCTCCTGGTCGTGCAGCTCCCACAGGTCGGTGAGGTCCAGCATGCCCTCGATCTCGTACACCTGACGCTCCTCCACCTCGAGCCACTCCACGAGCCGCTGGCGCATGTGGGCATCCATCGAGGTGCTGACCTCCAGCCGGACCACCTCGCCGAAGCGCCGACGGCGGAGCTCCTGCTCCACGGCCTGGAGCAGGTCGTCGGCCTCGTCCGAGACCGTGAAGTCGGCGTCGCGCGCGACGCGGAACACGGAGTGGTGGAGGATCTCCATGCCCGGGAACAGCTGGTCGAGGTGGCGCGCGATCACGTCCTCGAGCGGCACGAACGCCCCGCCGCCGATGGGGACGAGCCGTGGCAGCACCTCCTTCGGCACCTTCACGCGCGCGAAGGTCTCGGTCTCGGACACCGGGTCGCGCACCCACACCGCC
>VAWV01000293.1:0-331 GCA_005883295.1 Actinomycetota bacterium | reverse complement strand
GCTCCTCCTCATCGCAGGCGTCGCAGGAGACCACGCGCAGGCCCTCCTCCGCGAGCTCCGGGCGGATGCGCGACTCCCACTCGCGGGACTGCCGCGCGGCCTGGGCCGACACCCGCTCCACGATCCGCTCGATCGTCTCCGAGGGGGAGAGGCCGTCGGGACCGCGCGCGTCGATCCCGGCCTCCACCTGGTCGTGCAGGCCGGCGACGCGCACCATGAAGAACTCGTCCTGGTTCGACGCCCAGATGGCGAGGAACTTGGCGCGCTCCAGCAGCGGCATCTGCTCGTCCTCGGCCAGCTGGAGCACGCGGTCGTTGAAGTCGAGCCAGGA
>VAWV01000035.1 GCA_005883295.1 Actinomycetota bacterium | reverse complement strand
AGGTGGCGCGAGATCGCCGGCAGGCTCACCGGGAATGGCTCGGCCAGCTCGTTCACGGTCGCCTCGCCCTCGGCGAGGCGGGTCAGGATCGAGCGGCGCGTCGGATCGGCGAGAGCGGCGAAGGTGAGGCTGATCTGGTCGGTTGGCTGCACGTAACGGGCCGGTTAATTAACACGTTCATTAAACACCATCGACCTCAAGAACGCAACCCATGGCCGGGTGCTCTGGTCCTGGCACGCCGGTCGATCTTGACGGAACGGCTTGACCTGGCCGGTCTCGACGCGGCTCGCGTCGGTCAGCCTCAACCCGTAGCCCCCTCGCGTCCCACCGGGCCTGTGCAAGCGGGCCCCGTCACCTTTCGCGTGCTCCGCGGCGACGAATGATCCCCGGGGTTTCGTCCGCAATTTGCGGCATCCTCGCGTCCGTCCGCGACCTCCGACGCGGCGCGGTGCGAAGATCCGCCGACGGATCAACAGCCTGAGCGCTGTGACCGCGGCGATGTTCATGACGGACTCTCCCCCCGCTCGCCGCGGCACCTCTGCGCTCGCGACCACTCAGAGGGGGAGACATGAGACGCATGCTGCGCGTGACTGGTGCGACCGCCCTGCTCACGGGACTCGCGGTCTGGGTTGCGGCGCCGGGTCAGGCCGCGCCATCTGGGACCGGGGGCTGCGTCCCGGACGTCAGCGGGTTCTGGGAGGGCGTGTTCAACGGACAGGTCGACAGCGGCGAGGTGACGTTGAACATCACTCAGGATCACCGGCGCTTCCACTGGGTCGCGAACGCGAACGGGGTGATCATCGCGCAGGGCGACGGCACGATCGCCTCGATGGGCAACGACGACAGCGCCCAGGGCTCGATCCAGGGCGAGGGCCCACCGCTGCTGAAGAAGGTCTCGGCGCACGGGACGGTTCAGGGGCCATGCACGTTCCCGACCCACGCGCTGTTCGATTTCACCGCGATCTACGTCGACGGGACGCACGACGCCGGAACCGTCGACCTGCCAGTACACATTCCCACCGGCGACGGCGGAACCTGATCGAGTCCGACCTGTAAGCGGAGAGGGGCCGTCATGCGGCCCCTCTCCCGCCACATCCGAAGCTCGTCCCAGCCTGCTGAAGCGGGAAAGGGCGATGAGTTCCGCCTGGCACGCCGGTCTTAACGTACGAGGCTCGACGGGCGGCCACCAATGATCCACGAGCCGCCACGCCGAGGTGACGAACGGCCCAAGGAGGCGAAAGATGCCCGCGCACAAGACCGGAACCCGCGAGGAATGGCAGGCGGCTCGCGATGAACTTGCGAAGCTCGAGGCCGAGCACGCCGAGCTCAACCAGAGGGTGACCCAGCAGCGACGTCAGCTTCCCTGGGTCCCGGTGGAGAAGGAGTACCAGTTCGACACCGAGGACGGGAAGAGGACGCTCGCCGAGCTCTTCGACGGGCGCTCGCAGCTCCTCGCCTACAACATCATGTTCGGGCCCGATTACGAGCTCGGCGCCTGCCCCGGCTGTTCGAACCTGGGCGATGAGCTCGACGCCCCGCGCGTCCATCTAAACCATCGCGACGTGACGCTGATCTGCTTCTCGCGTGCGCCCATCGATCGGCTCATCGCCTACAAGGAGCGGATGGGTTGGCAGTTCCCCTACGTCTCGACCAATCGGACGGAGTTTCCGTTCGACTTCGGGCTCGCGCTCACGCCCGAGCAGGCGCAGGAGATCCCCGAGGTCAAGGAGGTGATCGATAACCCCCCCGAGTGGCTCGAGGACTGGGGGCGGCAGGTCGGAGCCAAGCTCGAGGACGGCCTGCGCGAGAGCCCGAGCTTCATCGCCTTCGCACGCGAGAACGGGAGGATCTACCACACCTACACGGTGAGAGCACCCGATCCGTTCGTTGCGCCGTACCACTCGTTCCTGCTCGCGCGAACGCCGAAGGCTGGACCCGAGGAGCCCCGCGCCTGGCGGAAGGACGAGTATCCGGACTGATCGCGGTAGAGGCGCTCTGGCTTGCAGTCCGGTCTCGGATTTCGGGGTTCGAATACCGTCTCGCCCGGGCCGCTTCATTATCAATCTCCGTCACAGCCCGGTTGCAGTTCCACGGCGTTTCGCGAAGCTTGCCGTCCGACGCACCTATTCGCGCTCCCTGCTTGCCGTCCCGAGCCGAGCTGAGCTTCCGGAGGTCCTCAATAGACGTCGCCTCCTGGGTACCGGCGTCGAGGTCGGCGTCAAGGACGGAGAGTTTTCAGAAGTCATCCTGCACGGCTGGCGGGGCCGGTTGCTGATCTCCGTGGACGCCTGGAGCGTCGCGTGCGAGGAGGACCCCGCCCAGCCGCGGGTGAACCAGGCGGAGCATGACCGACATTACGCAAACGCGTGCAACCGGCTCGCCCCCTTCGGGGAGCGGAGCGAGGTTTGGCGATGCGAAAGCACTGCGGCCGCCGCGCAGCTCCCTCCGCGCAGCCTCGACTTCGTCTACATCGACGCTCGCCACGACTATGAGGCGGTTGCGGCTGACATCGCCGCCTGGATCGATCGCGTGCGGCCCGGCGGCCTGTTCGCGGGACACGACTACTTCGATGGCCAATATCAGGGAGCGTTCTACGGGGTCAAGCGGGCCGTCGACGAGTTCTGCGCGGACCGAGGACTGCGAGTCGCGACCACTTGGCGTGAACCGGTTGAGATGCGGTCGTGGCTGGTCTTGATCCCCGAGCGTTGATCGCGCCTCACAGCGCACGGCCCGCACTAGGAGGGTTGCTTGCCCGCGCATGACCGCAAGAAGCTCGCCCGCCAGGCGTACGGCGCGTACGAGTCCGGCGATCGCAGCGTGCTCGAGGAGCTGCTGGACGACGACTTCACCTTCTACAGCCCTGCGGATGTGGGCATCGATCGGACCGCTTACTTCGAGCGCTGCTGGCCGAACGCCGAGCTGATCGAAGCCTTCGAGTTCAAGCGAGTCGTCGAGACCGGCGACGAGGTGATCGTGACCTACGAGACCACGAGGATGGATGGCAGCCGGTTTCGCAACACCGAGGTCCTCACGTTCAGGGGCGACAAGATCGCGCGCGCCGAGGTCTACTTTGGCTGGGACGTCGACTGACCGGGTATCGTCGAAAGAGAGCGACATGGAAGACCGAGAAGACCTGGAAGCCAGACGAGCCGAGGAGCGGCGGCCCCTTGAAGAGTCCGGCGAGGGCGAGGCCGAGGGCTTCGAGCAGGCCGAGGCCGAGCTAATCGAGCAGGCTGAGCACGGGGAGAACCGCTGGGATCCGGAGGTCGACGCCTTCGAGCCGGAGAAGGAGAGCGACCTCTCAACGGCGGAGTATGGCGAGCCGGACGAGGTCGACCCGACCGAGGTGAGGCACGACCCCGACGCGGGGCCGGACGACCCCGGCGAAGGCACCGACATCGCGCCGGATCGCTGAGCCCGCGTGGACATCGCCATCCTCCTCTTCGACCGCTTCACGGCCCTCGACGCCGTCGGTCCATACGAGGTGCTTTCGCGCCTGCCGGGGGCGACCGTCCGCTTCGTGGCCGAGGAGCCCGGGCCGAAGCGGACCGAGACCGGGTCGCTCGTGATGGTCGCCGAGCACTCGCTCGACGACCTCCCGCGCCCTGAGGTGATCGTCGTCCCAGGCGGCTTCGGGACCCGGGCTCTGCTGAAGGATGAGGGCGTGCTCGGGTGGCTGCGCCGCGCACACGAGACGTCCCAGTGGACCACATCGGTGTGCACCGGATCGCTGCTGCTCGGCGCCGCCGGCATCCTTGAGGGCCTCGAGGCCACGACGCACTGGCTCGAGCTCGACACGCTGCGCGGGTTCGGGGCCCAGCCCACCAACCGGCGCGTGGTGGAGCAGGGGAAGGTGGTCACTGCCGCGGGCGTCTCCTCGGGGATCGACATGGCGCTGACCCTGGCCGCGCGGATCGCCGGCGAGGACGTGGCGAAGGCGATCCAGCTCGGGATCGAGTACGACCCCGAGCCACCGTTCGACACGGGCTCCCCGGCCAAGGCGCCGCCGGAGCTCGTGGAGGCCGTTCGCGAGGCCGCTCGCGCCGAGGCCGTGCGCTGATGTCGTAGGTTCCGTCCATGCGCCGCTCCGTGAAGGAGCTCCCAGAGATGCGCGGCGAGCAGGAAGACGTCGCCTTCTTCGAGCTCATGAACAGCCACCTGCCGCGCAACTTCGCACGGCTGATGCGACGCCTACCCACGGATCCGCGTTGCCGGCTATGTAACGCGCCGTTCGGCGGAGTCGGCGGCCGTCTGATGCGGCGCGTGGGCTTCGGCCCCTCGCGAAAGAACCCCAACCTCTGCAACACCTGCTTCGAGAAAGCACCTATGGGCGGCGTGGAGATGGAGACCGGTGTGCTCTTCGCCGACGTTCGCGGCTTCACGTCGCTCGCCGAGAAGATGGCTCCTGACGACGTGGCGCAGGTTCTGAACCGCTTCTACGGCTGTGCCACCGAGATCCTGACTCGGTCCGCGATCGTCGACAAGCTCGTCGGCGACGAGGTGATGGCCCTGTATTTCCCGATGCTGCTGGGTGAGCGATGGGAGGGGAAGATGGTGGACGATGCCCGCGACCTCCTCACCGCTGTCGGCTACGGCGCCGACGGCGAACCGTGGCTTCGGCTTGGGGTCGGGCTTGACGTGGGTCGCGCGTATGTGGGCAATGTCGGCTCGGGCGAGGTGAAGGACTTCACGGCGCTGGGCGACGTAGTGAACACCGCAGCGCGCCTGCAGTCGTCGGCTGAAGCCGGTCAGGTCGTGATGTCGGAGCGGCTGTTCGTCCGGCTCGGCGAGGCCCCCGCCGGCGCGGCCCCGGCGACCCTCGAGCTCAAGGGCAAGAGCGAGACCGAGCCGGCGCGCGTGCTCGACTACGGCAGCCGGTAGGCGAGCCAGACCTCGCCGCTCGCTACGGCGCGGAGGCGACGGTTGTCGTACCCCGTCCGCGGCAGCGAGAAGGCAGCGCCGAGAGCCTGGCACGCGCGGCGTGCATCCGCGTACGGAACGGCGCGCTGGGTGATCCGCCAGCCGGCCGCGGTGGAGCAGGCGGCCCGGTGGCTGACGCTGCACGGTCGCGTGACCCAGCGGCTGTCCGGTCGCTGGACTGCGCAGCGGCCGTCGGCGCGACTCGGCTTGTCCTGCGCCCAGCTCCAGATCGTGGCGGCGATGCGGCCGTCGTCGGGCAGGATCTGATCGAACCCGAACAGGTTCACGCCGCACGCCGTCATCATCGAGACCTTCGAGGGAGTGAGGCTCTCGGCGGCGTGCTGGTCGGGCGAGCCGGTGGGGTTCACCGCGGAAGAGAGCCAGGTGCTGTCCTCGTAGTAGCGGACAAGCTCGGTGTCGTAGACCGGGCGGGAGTAGGTCGTGTCGCAGGCCGGATAGGGGCGGTAGCCCGGCGTCGATCCGCTCTCCACGTGGACGTCGTCCCAGCTGAAGACGTCCGACGCCCATCCGCTGCGGCAGTTGCCGACGATCACGACCTGCGCTCCGGCTCGGCGGATGTCGTCGCGCGAGATCGCGAGGGGAAGGTCGGCGCAGCCCTTGGCCGTGATCTGCGACCCCCGCGGGCGATAGATCAGCGAGCTGCCGTCGGGTCGCTTGAGGACGCTGTCCAGCACCTGGACGGTCTGCGCGTACCCGGCCGGGTCACCGAGCTCGTCCTCGAGGTAGAGGAGCAGGACCTGCCTGCGGTTGCCCGCCGCGTTCAGCCAGTTCGCGAGCTCGGGCAGCACCTGCTTGAGCAGGCGCTCGTTGGTGCAGCCCAAGTTCTGCTCGTCCGGGCCGCGCGCGTGGCAGACGACCACGGCGTTCTGGAGGTTCGCGTTCACGCTGTGGATCCAGTGCACGTCGAGCTCGAGCGAGCGCACGTCGATGTCGAGCTGCTGCGGCAGCGTGAGCTGCTGGTTCGAATCGGTCTGCGACAGCGTGGGCGGGTAACTCACGCTGTTGAACGAGTTGTGGGTGCCGAGCCAGTTCGTGCCGCGGAGCGGCACGCCGTTGCCGAGCCCGTACTGGAACTGCGCGGTGCGGTGGACCCACGTCTTCCGGTACGCGTCCACGATGCCGTCGCCCACCTGGTGACCCAGCGGGAGCTGACACCTGCTGGCCGGCTGCCCGATGCGCCGGCATTCGGCGGCGGCCCGCTCCGCCAGCTTGTCGGCACCGATGCAGACCGCCGCGGACGGACTCAGCCCGTTGCAGGCGTCGTCGAGCGGCGTGGCGTGGGCGGACACGGCGAGCCCCGCCGAGGCCGCGAGCACCGCGGCGAGCACGGTGATGCGACCCACCCCCACGGCCTGATCGTAAACCGGAACCCGGGTCGCTGGAGCCGGTTGGGGCGGCTACCCTACGCCCCGGGGCGCCCGTAGCTCAGCTGGATAGAGCGTCGGTCTACGGAACCGAAGGTCACAGGTTCGAATCCTGTCGGGCGCGCTGAGAAAGCCCCGCACGCGCGGGGTTTTCTTTAGCGGGGCCCAAATGTACGAGCGACTGCGCCCTTGTCGCGCCCTTGTCCGAGCAGTGTCTACGTGCCACACGGAAGTCGACATCGGAGCACGCGTCAGAACAAATTCTTAACGCGACGTCCGGCCGGCACTCCATCCCGGCGGTGCGTGCCAGAGGCCCGGGTGACTCCGGCGCCTGCGCTTCCTGTGGTGCTTCCTCTCGACCGTGTAATGCACAGTCCTGGTACGGCGGTTGCCGGACCAATCCGAGGCGTGCACCGTGAAGGTGTGGCGGCCGACGGTGGCCGTATCGATCGAGTCACCATTTGGAACGGGACCTCGGCAGGACGCCACGTCTAACGCGCCGTCTGGGTCGAAGCAGGAGTAGTCGGCTTCCACCTTCTCGCCGCGTGTGTAGCGTGCTCCGCGCACCGGGGTGGTGATCTTGATCGTGGGCCGAGAGCGGTCGGCGCGACGTCCGTCGAATCCCTTGCCGGCGGCATCGACTGCCACACAGCGCGTCGCCGAGCTACATCCGATCGCGAGCAGGAAGTTCGCGCCCGTGATCGTCTCGGGGCTCGCGCCGCCCGGGGCCCTGGGGTTGAAGGTCACCTCCCGCCCGGAGTCGTCTCCCGACGTGCATTGGTTGGTCGTCGGGCAAGCGCCTCGATAGAGGACGTGCCCGCCGTCGACCGCGACCGGGGCCGGGCTGCCGGGCGCTCCTGGATTGAAGGTCGCAACGTTGCCGAGGTTGTCCACGACCGTGCATTGGCGGGTCGTCGGGCACGCCAGACCGGTCACGTTCCCGGTGTTGTCCACAGGAGCAGGAGTCGGGCTGCCCGGGGCCGTCGGGTCAAACGTGACCTCGAGCCCCGACCGGTCGACCGTGGTGCACTGGCTGGTCGTCGGGCACGCCACGCCGACCAGGTAACCGCCAGGGTCGACTGCCGTCGGGGTCGGGCTTCCACGCTCGCTAGGACGTGCCACGATGGGTAGGTGTCGATCGCGACGGGGGTGGGGTTCCCCGGTGACTTCGGGTTGAAGGTCACCTCGCGCCCGGTGCCGTCGACCGCCGTGCACTGACTCGTCGAAGGACACGAGACGTCATTGAGGCCATCGAAGCTGTCCACGGTGACCGGGGTGGGGCTGCCCGGGGCCGTGGGGTTGAACGTGACCTCCTGACCGCCGTTCTGGCTGACCGCCGTGCACTGGGTCGCCGACGGGCACGCCACGCCGACCAGGGTGTGGCTTCCGTCGACCGTGGATGGGGTCGGACTGCCCGCCGCGGCGGGATCGAACGTCACCTCCCGGCCGAACCCGCCGACGGCCGTGCATTGGCCCGCCGACGGGCACGCCACGCCGGCGAGCGAGTAAGGGCCGTTGACGGCGGACGGAGTCGGGCTGCCCGGTGCCGCGGGGTTGAAGGTGACCTCCCGACCGCCGTCGTCCACCGCGGTGCACTGCGTGGCTGATGGGCATGCGATGTCGGCCAGGTTGTTCGCGCTCAGGCCGCCGGTGCTGTCAATCGCGACCGCGCTCGGACTGCCCGGGGAGATGGGATTGAAGGTCACCTCCTGTCGGGCGCTGTCGACCGCGGTGCACTGGCTCGTCGACGGGCAGTCTACGGCGATCAGCGCTTTGCCGGCATCGACCGCAGCCGGGGTCGGGCTGCCGGGCGACGCGGGGTCGAACGTCACCTCTTGCCCGGCGTGATCGACCGCCGTGCACTGGCTGGCCGAAGGGCACGCGATGTCGGCCAGGTGGTTG